>JALHTX010000307.1 GCA_022866015.1 Thermoplasmatota archaeon | reverse complement strand
TGATATAATTTTTTTATTCATCTTTTTTGTCTCCCTCATTTTACTATTTCAAATCAACTGTTTGTTTATAAAACTCCCCTTAATAATTGTTTTATAAAAGATAAATTAAAAAAAAAAGAGAGAAAAAAGGATCTTTTAAAGGTGTATTTAAAGGTAATCAGTTCTATTTGACTATACCACTTAAAGGACATACTTTAATCATCATTGGTAAAATTAGTTTTAACAAGGAAAATAATACTTTTAAAGGATTATGGATTGGAAAAGGTTTAGCAAGTAAAGGTTGGATAACTGGGTCATTTTCCCCAACATAATCAAACAATAAATAATCTTAGATATTTTTCTTTCTTTGAAAAAATACTAAAACAATATTATAACTAAACTCTAAACTCTTTTTCCTTATTTTTTATAAAATCAATTTAGTATAAAATTATATGGTTGAAAGGATTTAAAAACGAGTTTAGTCATAAAAAATAAAGTGGTTCTCCTGTTGACGTAAAATGAGTAGACTTATAATTAATTAATTTATTTTAAAATTGGAGATGCTTTTGTAGGAAATAATCATTTTTGGACAAAAAAGAAGTGATTAAAATGTCGAAAAAAATGACAGTATGGGGAATAGGTCCTAAACTCGTTAAAATCTCACTTTTATATCTTGCCTTTACAATTATTCTTCATTTCATTAGACCAGATATATTTACAATAACTCAAATATCATACCTTGTCTCCGCCAGCTTAGGAATCATTTTTATCGTTGTTGGTTTAGTTATGTGGCGTTTAGGCGTCAGAGTAATTGAAAAGGCTATTAATGAAGGCAGATTGCTTACAAAAGGAGTTTATGCTATTGTAAGAAACCCTATGTATTCTGGTCCTATAATTTTCTTCGCTACTGGTTTAGCATTATGTTTTCGCTCATGGCTGATGCTAACTGTGCCTATTGTTGCATACATAGTTTGTAAGTTGCTAATCAAAGAGGAAGAGAATTACTTAGAAAAAAAATTTGGTCAAGAATTTTTGGATTACAAGTCCAAAGTGAATGCTCTCATACCATTTCCCCACTTTACGAAATTGGAGAAAAAATAATAGTTCTATAATAATAAATATAATGATTGAGGGGAATGGATTTGAACATAGGATTACCGGTAAAAATTATAGTTTTCTCCTGTTGACATAAAAAAGGCAGACTTATAAACAAACAGTTGTTTTACAAATAGAGGTGTAAGAGAATGGGTGGTAAACCATATAAGGATTGGGAAGAAGTAAAGAAGGATATTAAAAAATGGAATAATATAAACATCGGTTGTATCTTTTTTGCCGCATTATGTCTTATAGGGGGAGTCGCTTCAGAAACACTTGATGTTGATTTAAGCATAGCACCATTAACTTTTTATCTACTGGCAATTTTTTTAGCAGTGATTAGTATTGCCCCTCATATTTCAGTTGTGGCTTTGAAGTCTTGGTTTGGTGTAGAGTCTGAAAGAAAAAATAAGTAGTTAGTTTAAAACTCTCTTTTTTCTTTATCTTTTTTTTTGAAATGAAGATCAGTTTAACAAATTGGTGTTTTTAACCTTTTTATTTTTAATTTTGTTGCATATATTATCATAAGAAGATTTAAATTAAGATAATTTATATAATTTTGTAAGATAAGAAAATTTTTTTTTAAAGAGTGGAGGAAAAAAAATGAATAAGAAAATAATTGGTATTTTTGTATGTATGCTGTTGATTGTAACTACTTTAGCTACTATTGGAATGGCAAATGAAAAACAGGTTTCTCAAAATATTAACATATCTGAAAATACAGAGCATTCTTGGCCAATGTTTCATTATGATCTTTGTCGTAATGGTTTTTCACCTTCATCAGCACCAAATACAAATAATATGATTTGGAGTTTTGAAATACCAGGTAAAAAAGAACCAATTGATGCTTCCCCTGTTATTGATAATGGGAAGGTCTACATAGGCTCACATAACGCAAATTTTTATTGTTTGAATGCAGCTAATGGAGATATTATATGGACACAAGTATTAGGTAATGGGATATATTCAGCTTCTTCTATTGTTAATAACAGAGTATATTTAACTGCTGACCCAGGTTTTGTTTATTGTTTGGATGCAATAACTGGAGATGTTTTATGGAATTATGAAACTAATGCTAATTATATGGATTCTTCTCCAGCTGTAGTAGATGGTAAAGTATATGTAGGGGCAGGCTCAAATGATGGGCAAGTTTATTGTTTAGATGCTTCAAATGGTGATGAGATATGGAAATATCAAACAGGGGATAAAATATATTCTTCTCCTACATACTTTGATGGAAAAGTTTACATTGGTTCATTTGATAAAAAAGTATATTGTTTAAATGCATCAAATGGTAATAAAATATGGAGTTTTACTATGGAGGGATCTTGTTTTCTTTCTTCTCCTGCATACTTTGATGAAAAAATTTACATTGGTTCATATGATAAAAATTTGTATTGTTTAGATGCATTAACTGGTAATAAATTATGGAATTTTACAACTGGTGCTAAAGTTGAATCTTCCCCTGCAATTGCCTATGGAAAGGTGTTTTTTGGTTCATTTGATAAATATGTATATTGTTTAGATGCAATTACTGGTAGTAAAATTTGGAATTTTAAGACTAATAATACAGTATATTCTTCCCCTGCAGTTGCTGATGGGAAGTTATACTTTGGTTCATTTGATAAAAATTTCTATTGTTTAAATTCTACTACAGGTAGTTTAATTTGGAATTATATTACAAATGGTTATGTTTCTTCTTCCCCTGCAATTGCAGATAGAGCACTTTATATTGGGGGTGTAGTAAATGGTAGAATTTATTGTTTTAAAGATAAGGTTAATAAACCACCAGAAAAACCAACAATAACAGGTGAATCAAGTGGAAAACCTGGTACAGAATATGAATATAAATTTGTTTCAACTGATCCAGAGGGAGATAATATAGAGTATTGTATTGATTGGGGAGACAACACTAGTGAAGTTTGTATTGGTCCATATGTATCAGGTGTAGAAGCATCAGCTAAACATACTTGGTCTGAAAAAGGTGATTATGCAATAAAGGTAAAAGCTAAAGATACTATTGGTGCTGAGAGTGACTGGGAAATACTTATTGTTAGTATGCCTAAAAGCAAAACAATAAACATACCATTGTTTTTACAAAGTTTCTTTCAGCGTTTTACTTTTTTTGAAAAAATACTAAAACAATACTATTAATAATCTAAAGATCAAACTCTAATTCTTTTTTCTTTTTTTGTGAAAGTAAATTAGTTTAACAAATTGCTGTTTTTAACCTTTTTATTTTTAATTTTGTTGCATATATTATCATAAGAAGATTTAAATTAAGATAATTTATATAATTTTGTAAGATAGATAAGGTTTTTTTAAGAATGGAGGAAAAAAGATGAATAAAAAAATAATTGGAATATTTGTATGTATGTTATTATTAGTCCTAATTATTCCAGTGGGGATACAAGCAAATCAAAGATATGATCCCTTGGACGGTGGATGGGTCGAAGAAATAGATGGGGTGACAATTCTTCATATCTCAGGAACAAATTATGAGATGGGATATCAAAATGGGTATCTTCTCAAGGATAAAATTAATGAAGTATATCGTGCAGTATTAACGTTAGCGGAACCAGGATATGTTGAAAAATTACTGAACCTATGGAATACGAGTTTAAAACAATTTACTCCAGAAGAGTATTTAGTTGAAATGCAAGGGGTTGCAGAGGGCTCAGGATTAACGTTTGAAGATATCGTCATCTTAAATAAAAATTACGTATTTCTATCGATGGGTTGTACAGATATGGCTGCATGGGGTCCAGCTACATTAAATGGAGAACTGATTCATCTACATAGTTTAGATTGGTATATTATGAAAGATCCTGTTTCAGGACATTATGTGCATGATAATCAAATTATGTATGTCAGGAACCCTGATAATGGATTTGCCTCTATCTACATTTCATTTGCTGGTGGAGTATTTGCTCCTCAAGGATTCAATGAAAAAAATATAGCGGTATCTGAAGATACTTCAGGGACAATAGATTTCACTTGGAATGGAACCGATGTTGACGTCAGGTTTTTACAGGTACTGGATCATGCAGCAACAGCAACAGATGCAATAAATATTATGACAAACAATACTAACGGGGGAGTGAATTATATTATCTCAGATGGGAATATTCCTATTGCATATGTAGTGGAAGAAACCGCAAATTTCACGTATATTGGAACATGGGATGATCCTGTTGAATCAACCTCTCCGTTTTGGTCAATTGACCATGTCGTACGAAGAAGAAATTTTTTTATTCATCCTGACGCCGCAAAAACCCAGAGGTATGTCTATGATCTAAGATTCTCAACGACCCCTTGGAAAATATTTAGTTCTGATAAATTTTTTAATGTATGGAGGTTTTATAGGACATTAAGTAGAGAAGTTGGTAAATTATGGGGAGCCTTAGAGTTGAATAATACGCTTACTATGCTCCGTTCAATCTATAGAGGGAATACTGATTGGTATCTTTCTTGGTTTAATTTTTTATTGACGGTGCATAAGCTTAATTATGAATAAAATAGGTATAATCAATGGGCAGTATGCCCAAAAACCGGTGATATAGCAATTTCTTTTGCAGAGGGAGAAACAAGTGCTGAATATACTACAATTCACTATTTCAATTTTTATAATCTCCTTAAATCAGGACCATCGATTTGACATCTTGAATAAAGAGATAAAAAAGTATTAAGAGAATCCCCCCTCTTTTTTTTCTTTTTTATCATTTGATTCGCACAAAAAACATGAAATAAAACCGTGTCAATGCTTGACGGCTCATAGTATTTAAAGCTATCATTTTTTATATTTTTTTCAAATTTAGTCAATTATATGTCTAAGTCAGCTAAAACATTTCTCCTGTAAAATTGAAAAGATACTCCAATCATGATTCCTTGATTAGTTTTCTAAGATAATACTTACAAATAAAATAAAATCGCGTTAGTTTAATTGATAATGAATAATCCATTGCGATTTTCTCAGTAGTTTAGAAAAAGAAAAGAGGTTCATCCACCCCAGTTTTTTTTCATGGTCATCGAAAATGGTCCATTCATCAAGGAACCTGATACCTTGGCCCCAGGATTCAAGATCCTTCCCATTTCGTATGCCAAAATGTAAGGTCGCATCTGGGCCAAGATGGTAATCCCGCTGGAATTTCTTCTTCCACCGTTCTTTCTTCAGTATGTTTATTACAAACATGTTCTCTACTTCGCAGATGAGTTCACATCCTGGAAATTGTTTTTGAATCTTAAGAACAAGAGATTTTACGTCTTCTTCATGAAGGTACATCAATAACCCTTCAGCAATAAAGAGTATATTTTTCGTTGGGAGATGTTCCATCCAGTGATAATCCAGCACTGACGAAGCAATCGTATGATTCCTTGTTGTTTCCTGGAAAAATTGTTTTCTGATTTCAATGACCTCCGGAAGATCAAGGTCGTACCAAACTACTGTTCCATTATCAATTCTTGAAAAACGTGAGCTTAGGCCACATCCGAGTTCCACAATGGTTCCGTTTGGAGTGCGTCTGAGGAAATCAAGACAGTATCTGTCAAATTTTCTTGTCCTTATTGAAAGAAAAGCGGTTAATTTCTTGTTTGCGATCCTTCTTATTTTTCCTTTCGCAAGTTGTCGGTGTAATGGTGAGTTGGATGTCACAAAAATTTTGTTGAGTTTTTCTGTGATTTCAACTGCTTTTCTGTCATTGATAACTGGATTTTTCGATAGGGTTTCTTGGGCTCTTGCATACAAAGGAATTAATAATGTTTCAGATATGTCTGTAATGGTATTAATTGAACCCTCGTCCATTTCAATCAAAAGTTGGTAATTTAACTGTTATCTTTAATGTTTTGGAAGCAATGCCTATCAGGTCTTCAAATCATAATTACCTGATGCGAATCTTAATCTATCATCATTGCAAAATGATATATAACTGTTTTAAAACAATATAAAAAGTAAAATATGTATATAAAACAATATATAATCAATATTTGCAACTAATTACAAACAATATAAAGTATAATAGTAGATGTTAAGAGTTAGAATATTAGTTTAAATATGGAGTAGATAAATAATTGAAGAATACAATTTTTAATATCCCTTTTTATATCATTTTGAAAAGATTTTTTAAAAACCTTAAAAATTTTTTTTAAAACTATTAGAAACCTATCTTTGGAATTTTTATATTGTTTTCAAACACTTTTATATTTTTTTATTACAATTAAAATCAAAATTAACAGGAGAAAAATTATTTTAAAATTTAAGAAACGGAAGCTTAATATAGGTAGAGCGAGTAGTATTATTGAGAATAGAATTTTTATCAATTTAGTAGTTATTATAGACATTAATTTTTATTTAATATTAATCAATAAAATAGAAAATGTAAAATCTACAAATATAGCCAATAAAGAAAATTATAGTGAATTCTAAAAAAGAATTCTATTAATACGATTTTATTAAATTGGTTCTAACTATTATAATATAAATAAAAAAAATTTAGCAAAGACTACAATATTTGAATATTAGTTATTAAAATGTTAAAAATTTTGAACTGAAGATAATAATTATTTAATTCTGTTAATACGTTTTTAAAAATGTTGTTTTAAACAAAAATAGGGGGTGGTTAAAAAAATAAAAAATTGTAGATTTTCAATTTTGAATAATTTTTGTGAAAATATTATGTTTTTAATGTTATAAAAACCAATAAAGGAGATTAATAAATGTTTTGCTTGAATAGTAGAGGCTGTAACAATGCAGCCAAATATATTGAAGAAATAAAATCTAGTAATTTTTGTAGTTATGAATGCTATCTCATCTATAAAGGTGAAATGAAACCTCGTACTCCTATCAGGAAAACATTTAAGGATAAAGAAAGGCAACATTTACATGATTTATATATATGGGCAGTAACTGGTGATCGTCCTGATTGGGTTGAGAAAAATATTAAACGACCAAATCCAGAAGAATGGATTGTAACAATAGAAAAATCAACTTATCTTTGGGATGATTTTGAAAGAAAATATACGAGATATATGCTTGGTTATGGATTAGTAGATGATTTTGGAAATCTCATTACTGATGAAAATAGCGACTATTATAAAGCAGTTATAGAAAGGATAAACAACGTACAATTTAAACCAGAAACTATTTTTATCCAAAAAACACAGATACTACCAAAGATAAAAAAAGGGGTTAAAAAAGGTAGTATTAGAGGACATTATAAAATCAAAGAAGAAAAACAAGAACTATGTACTAAAATATGTTTGGGTTGTGGTCAAAAATTTGCAACATGTATTAAACAACAAAGATACCATACTGATGCTTGTAAACAAGATGCTTATCGTAAAAGGAAAAATAGCATGGAAATAGAGAGAAAAAAAGTTGAGTTTATGAATATTTGAGATAATGTTAAAATTCCTTCAGTGTTACGTTTTTTAAAACAAGGTTGATACATACTTGATACATACATATCAACTCTGTTTTAAATTATATATTTTTCTCGATAGGAAATATGTCGAGAAACGTAACACCGAGGGTATGTTTTAATATGGTTTGAAATGAATTCAGAAACCATTTTTTGATACGACACACAATCATGATAACCATTTGATAAATTAGGAATTATTATGAAAAATTGTTTAGATTGTGGTTCTTTAAAGTCAGATAAAGGAAATTATTGCAAAATATGTGGTTATAAACATAGAGTTAGACCATCAGGATTAATATATTAAATAAAAGTAAAAAAGAAGAACAAAATTCATATATGAATATATGTTTGAGTTGTAGTCAAGAGTTTACAATGTTTAACAAGAAACAAAAATACCATAGTCGTGCTTGTAAACAACATGCATATAGGAAAAGAACTATTATAAAAGAAGTTGAAAGGAAAAAGATTGAATTTACGAAGAAATAAAACATTGTCAAAATATAACACGTTACGGTATTTAAAAGCAAACTAATACATGCATATAGGTTTGCTTTTAAATTGCATTTTTCCTATCGAGAAAAAACACCCTCTAACCGTAACGCGAGTGTTAAATATTCTAATGTTTTTATGTTAAATTGTTTTATTGATGGAGTTAATATTATGATCGCTAAAAAATAATCAAATTTCTGGTAAATCAGTTGTTTTAATGTTAAATGTTTTAGTAAATTAATCTAGAGGAAATTTTATGAATAATAACATTCCACTTAAAACAATTAAGCGGATTATGAAAAAGTATTATAATGGTGGTATAACAACAAATACATGTAATTATGTAAGGGATTTAGTATTGAATTTTGCAGAAGATGTAAGTAAGGAATGTGTAAAAGAATTTGATGATTATAATATGAGACGGCGAGAACATAATCTTCCAGTGTTAAAACGATTAGATACGTCAGTTTTCGTCGATTTAAATAATAAGATATATAAACATATATTTAATAAGATATTTGGCGAAGTAGGACAAGACAATAAATTACTACTTTGTCAGGATAGTGATATCATAAGAAAAAATAGAGATGATGTCATTATCAAGGACGCAGGTGTAGAGGTGGTCTAAAATGATTAGCCAGGAATTACTGGATAAATTTAGAGACTATCTTATAGCAAAAGACTGTTCAGAAGGAACTATAATAAACTATACAATAGCAGTTAAACAACTCATAGATTTTATACAAAAAGAACCTCAAGACATAACACAGGCAGATTTGGATAAATTCAAAGTATATATGAAAAATCGATATGAACAAAATACATTGATACCAAAAATACATGGAATAAATAATTTTCTAAAATTTATCAAAAAAAAATGTAAACTAAAAGCACCAAATTATCTAAATAAGAACAAAGACTGTTTAACACATAATGAAATAAAACAACTTTTCGAAGTGACAAAAAATAATCTAAGAGATAATGCAATAATAAAAACATTATACTATACTGGCATAAGAAGAAGTGAACTTAACAATCTCAACATAGAAGATATAGATTTTGATAAACAAAAAATAAGAATAAACAATGGCAAAGGAAATACCTTTGACACAATAAATATACATCAAGTTGCACTAGACGCAATAAAAAAATATATAGAATCACATCCACAAAAAAATGAAAAAAATCTTGAAAGACCATTATTTCTTAACTATAAAAACCAGAGAATCGGATATATGTCAATAGAAAACATTGTAAAAGAAGCAGCTGCAAAAGCAGAGATTAATAAGAGGATATATCCACATTTATTCAGAGCATCACTAATTACACATATGGATGAAAATGGTGCATCTATGATGGATATAAAAGCACAAAGCAGACACAAGGATATAAAAACTTTGGAAATTTATATAAGACATTCAGATAAACATTTAAAAAATGTATATATAAATACAGTTCCAAATTTAGATGAACCAAGGAAAACACAAATAGTGCCACAAATTATAGAGCCGATAACACAACCACAAATAATTCCACAAACACAACAAAGTAGAGAAGATAAATATATAGAACTATTAAAAGAAAAATTGATTGACAAAGAAGACTTTATAAGACTAATGGGGCTAAATCATCAGCACATAGATGGATATATGTAAAAATTTTAACAAAATATCTAGCTGGTTAATAAAATATAATAATGTGGTTAATAAAATACCCATTTATTGTATATTTTATTAATCGTAGGTTAATTAAATCATAATTTTATTAACCATGTCTTTGTATTATGCCTTTGATATTTATGGGGGAAAGACCTTCTTATGATGAATATTTCATGGAAATGGCGCATGTTGTCTCTAAAAGAAGTACTTGTATACGCAGAAAAGTAGGTGCAATTCTTGTAAAAGATAAGCATATTCTTAGTACAGGTTATAATGGTGCCCCAAAAGGTTTGAAACATTGTAAAGAAGTTGGGTGTTTAAGAAAAGATATGAATATTCCTTCTGGTGAGAGGCATGAACTTTGTCGAGGGCTTCACGCCGAACAGAATGTGATTATACAAGCTGCAGTTTTTGGTATTTCTATAAAAGGTTCGACTTTGTATTGTACAAATACACCGTGTGTTGTTTGTGTTAAAATGCTTATAAATGCAGGTGTTGAAGAAATTGTTTACTCTGGCGACTATCCTGATGATCTTGCCAAGAAAATGCTTGTCGAAAGCAAGATTAAAATAAGAAATTTAAATAAATAAAATTTTCTCCTGTTGTTGAAAAAATAGGAAAAATATAAATACTGTCGAATGATTTACAGAAGGCGAGGAGAATATGAAACGAAAGAATTCGTTTGTATTGGATGAAAAAGACGATAAAGCAGTCACTTTATTTTCTGAATTAGGTATGCCTAGGAATCTTGCTAAAACATTAATGTATATCTCACAAGTCCCCGAGTGTAGATCTGCAGATGTTGAGCAAGGTGCAGATTTAAGACAACCTGAGGTAAGTGTTGCAATGCAAGAAATGAGACGACGTGGCTGGGCAAAAAAACGTGATCTTAAAAAGAAAGGTAAAGGTAGACCAGTTCATATTTATACACTTACTAAGGCTTTGCCTGAAATCTTAAGGAATTTTGAATCAGATAAAATGAAACAAGTTCAGACCATTAAAAGTGATCTTTCAGAACTACAATCGCTTATCAAAGAATATAAGTAAAATCTTATCAATCCAGATTAATATAAAATTATTCTTTTTATTTTCTTTATTTTGAGGATGTTTTAATTATCTGGTGAGGGAATCTATTTTGAAGATAAGGATAAAAAAAATTTTTGAAAATTTCAAAGAAAAACCTGATGCAATAATTATTAAAAATACTTCCGAAAATCTTATAGATTCAAATTTTTTTTATGTAACAGGTCTTGAAAAAGGTTTGTTCGAAGGATGTGCAGCGATTTTATTTCCAGATGGAAAGTTGGATATTATTGTGAGTCGACTTGAATCTGAAACAGCTAAAAGAGCAAATGAGAATATTAAAATTTTTGAAAATCATGAAGAGTTTAATATTCACTTAAAAAATTGTGTTCAAGGTTGTGGTGCAATTGGCTTGAATTTTAATGGTTTGTCATATCGTGATTATCAAGATTTGTCAACTGTTTTATCAGGTTACAGTTTTGTTGATGTATATGATGCTTTATCTAAAACTAGAATGTTTAAAGATGAGTTGGAACTTAGTTTTATAAAAAAAGCTGTTGATATCTCAGATAAAGTGATGAATAAAATACCTGAAATAATAAAAGATGGTATGTTTGAATATGAACTTGCTGCAGAAATAAATTATTTAATAAAAAAATTAGGTGCAGATAAACCTGCTTTTGATACTATTTCATCTTTTGGTAAAAATTCTGCTGAGCCGCATTATACAAATGGTGAAACTAAACTTAAGAAAGGTGATTTTGTTCTTTGTGATTTTGGTGCATGCTTTAAGCGTTACAATTCAGATATAACTCGTACATTTGTTTTTGGTTGTGCAAGTAATAAGCAGAAAAAAATGTTTGAAACTGTTTTAAATGCTCAAAAAAAAGCTTTTGAGATGATGAAACCAGGGATAACAGGTAAACAAATACATAACGCTGTTGATGAGTTTATCAATAAAAGTGATTTTAAGGGTTGTTTTATTCATTCAACAGGTCATTCACTTGGTCTGGGTGTTCATGATGGTAGTGCTGGTTTAAGCCCTATTTCTGATGTTAAACTTGAGAAGAATATGGTTTTAACTGTTGAACCTGGTGTTTATATACCCGGTTTTGGCGGTGTTAGAATCGAAGACGATATTCTTGTTACTAGTGACGGTATTGAAATCTTGTCAAAAACTCCCAGACATTTGATAGAAATATAGTTTATTTTTCCATTACCTTTTTAATAGATTTATTGATATGCCTTTTTTAGGGGTTTTATCTATGAGCTGGTATAATGAAGTTGAATATATACGTAAACAAGCACGTTTGAATAATGAATTTTTTGCAAATTCACTGCCTATGATTGCAAGTGAAAATGTTTTATCGCCGCTATGCAAGGAAATGCTTATTACTGATTTTCATGGCCGATATGCAGAAGGTACTCCAGGTAAACGTTATTATGAAGGCTGTGAATTTTTTGATCGTGTTGAAGAAAAAGCAATGGAACTTGCAAAAAAACTATTTAATTGTAAATATGCAGATGTAAGACCTACGTCTGGTACTACAGCAAATATTGGGATTTTAAAAGCCTTGATTAAACCTGGTGAAACTGCTTGTGTACTTGATTTGGCAAATGGTGCACATATCAGCTTTGGTAAATGGGGTGGCGCTGGTGTTCGAGGTATTAATCTAGTTTCTTACCCTTTTAATGATGAGGAGATGAACATTGATGTTGATGGAGCAGTTAAACTCATAAAAGAGGTTAAACCAAAACTTTGTCTTAATGGACGTTCTGTTTTTTTATTCCCTAGCCCCATTAAAGAACTATCCCAAGCCGCCCATGATGTTGGTGCTTATCTAATATATGACGCAGCACATGTACTAGGTTTGATCGGTGGAAAACAATTTCAGGATCCATTACGCGAAGGTGCTGATGTGATGACTGGTTCTACCCATAAAACATTACCCGGTCCTCAAGGTGGTATGATACTTTCTGATCATAATGAAGCTACTGAGGCGGAAAAATCGTTTTTACGCAAAATTAATTTTGGAATATTTCCTGGTGTTACTTCTTCGTATCATCTGCATCATGTAGCAGCAAAGGCAATCGCTTATGCAGAGCATTTAGAATTTGGAGAAGCATATGCAAAACAGACAATTGCTAACGCGCAGGCGTTTGCACAGAGTCTTTTTGAACGTGGTTTTAAAGTATTTGGTGAAAAACTAGGTTTTACTAAATCTCATCAGATTCTTCTTGCAATTGGACCTGGTAAAGGTAAGGAAGCATCCAAGAAACTAGTGGAAGCAGGTATTGTTACAAATATGAATACTATACCTGGTGATAATGATCCATTAAATCCATCTGGTTTACGCCTTGGTACTCCAGAACTTACACGTATTGGCATGAAAGAGAAAGAAATGAGTGAAGTAGCTGAGTTTTATAAGCGCGTTCTGCTTGACAATGAAAAACCCAGTAAGATTAAAGCAGAAATTAAAGAGTATAGGAAGGATTATCAAGAACTTCACTATTGTTTCAAAGAAGGTTTTAGAGGGTACGATTATCATAAGTTGGTATAAGTTTTATGATTATAGCAATAACAGGAACACCTGGAACCGGTAAAACTACTGTTGCATCTATTTTAAAAAAGAAAGGTTTTACGGTGGTTGATTTAAAACAAGTAGCATTTGATAATGATTTTATCATTGGTTTTGATAAAGAGAGGAATTCTAGTATTGTCGATGTTAAAAAATTAGATAGATATATTAAAAAAAAATTCTTTAATAAAGATATAGTTTTTGTTGAAGGACATATCGCTCATCTTTTGACTTGTATCGATAAAATAATAATTCTTAGATTGCATCCTTCAAAGCTTAAAGAAATACTTGTCAAAAGAAAATGGAAAAAAGATAAAATCCGTGAGAATGTTGAAGCGGAAATTCTAGATGTTATATTATGTGAAGGAGTAGATATTCATACTGAAAAGAACTGTTTTGAAATCGATGGTACAAAGCGATCAATTAATGACATTGTTAATTGTATCTTAGAACTTGTTGATAATAAATTCAAAGATATAAAAAAATATAAAATAGGTGAAATTGATTGGTCTGATGAGATTTTAAAGGATTTATAAGTATCGAGTTGACTGTTTATGGTTCTTGATAATCGAAGAGATAATGTCGATCCTTTGTTGAATAGGTTTGCTAGGTTTTTTATACATTTTAATCCAAATGTTCTTAGTTTAATATCTTTGATTTTTGCTTTTTTAGCAGGAGTATTTTTTTATTTTTCTAGCCCAGTTTTAGAGATGAGTAATTTTTATCTTTTTTTTGCTGCTTTATTTGTTTTTCTTAATGGTTTTTTTGATGCTATCGATGGAAAAGTTGCAAAACTTACAGGTAGAGTATCTGTTAAGGGTGATTTTATTGATCATGCTTTTGATCGTTTTTCAGATGTCTTAATACTTGGAGGTCTTGTTCTTAGCCCATGGTGTAAAGATCAGTATTTTATTGGTTTAATCGCAGTTGTAGGTATGCTTCTCACAAGTTATATGGGTACTCAATCTCAGGCTGTTGGCGCTAAGCGTAACTACTCAGGACTTTTAGGCCGTGCTGATAGACTTGTTCTTTTAATGATTGCCCCTGTTTTGCAGCATATTTTACTTATTATTTATGGTTTTGATTTACTGTTTGGTTTTAGTCTTTTAACATGGATTCTTGTTTATTTTGCTGTTGTAGGTGTCATCACAGCTTTTCAACGGTTTTTTTTAACTCTAGCATGGCTTAATAAAAAATAAATTTTTTATTGATAATTTTTTTAATAATATTTTTTATTTATTGTTTTTACCCATTTGGAGAAAGTCTAGGGATGATGAAAAATTAAGGTTTATTGTTTAATTATTCATTTTTTCAACTCCACTACCTTTAGGCTCTCTAATTAAATAATTTGTTTTTATATTATGCATATTCAATTGCATATTCAACTACGAAAAAAGTTTTTTATATATTGTTACGATTCATTTATTGGAAGGGATGCCAATGAACATTTCAGAAGATGTTCTAAATAAACTTGATGTTTTGTTTGTTGCTAGTATTGCTATTTTTATGGTTGTTTTTTGGTTTTTGATTATGCCTGGTGCATAAAAACAATCTTTGCCTATTTTTAAGTATGATTTGTTATATTACTATCTTTTGTTGTTGAAATTCTATGAAGAATGCAATTGTTGTTTCTTTAGAGTCTTATGTTTCTGAAATTATTGGTTTAGCAGATACTTTAGATTATAATGTAATTAATACTTTTATACAGAATAGGAGTACCCCTGATGTTAATAGTTTTATTGGTAAAGGTAAGTTAGAAGAAATTAAGAAGTATATTGATGATTTTCCTGATTCTGTTGATCTAGTGGTTGTTAATGGCGAGCTTAAGCCGTCTCAGTGGTTTTTATTGGAGAAGCAATGGGGTGTAGATGTTTTTGATCGTATTCGTCTTATTCTTTCTATTTTTGAGAATCACGCTGAGCGAAAGGAGGCTAAACTTCAGGTAAGATTGGCTCAGCTTGAGTATGAGCGACCTTTTGTTCGTGAGCTAATTCATCGCGCAAGATCTGGTGAACATCCTGGTTTTATGGCTGGTGGTGAATATCAGGTTGATGATTATTATGAGATGATAAAAAAACAAGTTAAAAAAATAAAAGAAGAATTAGAGAGCATACGTAACCAGCGTGAATTACGTCGTGTTCATCGTCATAAGGGTGGTTTTTATCTTGTGTCTCTTGCAGGATATACTAATGCTGGTAAGAGTAGTCTTTTGAATATGTTAACTGAGGGAAATGTAAAAGTAGAGAGTAAACTTTTTTCTACTCTTTCTACGACTACTAAGAAGATTAAAGGTAGTAGTTTACCAGTTTTGTTGACTGATACTGTTGGCTTTATTCGCAATCTACCAAGCTGGGTTATTGATGCTTTTCATTCCACTTTGGAAGAAATTGCTGTTGCCGATGTTGTCTTATTGGTGGTTGATGTTAGTGAGGATCTAGATGTTGTTGTTGAAAAGTTGAATGTTAGCCTTGGCGAGCTTGTTAATATCGGTGTTGGATCATCAGTTGTTTTGGTTTTTAATAAATGTGATCTTATTTCACAGGATGTTTTAGATTATAGAATCAAATTCTTTAAAGATAAGGATTTTTTAAATGATAAGAAAATGGTTTTTATTTCTGCTAAAAATGATTTTAATGTTGATGATTTGTTTGATGCTATATATAGCTCTTTACCAAGTCTTGTATGCTGTAAGATTAAGATTCCTTTAACTGAGAAGTCACAATCTTTTGTATCGTGGGTTTATGAAATTGCTCATGTTTTAGATGTTTCTTATGATGATTTTATTGTTGTTTCTTTTGAGTGCACGTCTAGCGTTTGCGATAAGATTGTTTCCCGCTGTAAGGATTTAGATGGTTTAGTTTTGGATTAATTTATCATTTCAACAGATTGATACTAAGGATTTAAAATATATAATAGAGTTACTAAAAGTATTAAAAAATAATACAGTGGATAACCATCAGATAATATAATTTAAAATACTTTATGTAAAAGTTCCTTCTTTATCATTTAAAGATTTATTTTTAAAATATTCCATTATTTTAAATATCAATTTCAATTAGACCAAACACCGTTACCCTTAATCCTCAAACTCTCAGTAAGCTTTGCTTCAATAATCTCTGCTTCTTTACGAGTCCCTATCGGATTGAAACTCTCATATAATTGAGGGCAAAGACCCAAACCATATTCCTTAACAAAACGATTACCCTTATACCCTTTTTTATGTTGCCAGAAACGAGTCTCAGGAGGATGAAAACTCTGACCAACATAAAAACAAGGAAAACCAGGAATCATATCTGGATT
>JALHTX010000306.1 GCA_022866015.1 Thermoplasmatota archaeon | reverse complement strand
TGATCCCAGAGATCGTCGGTGTTTCTGGTGGATTTGCCATTACATTAGAAGTTATTATTAAATTACTTACTAGTATGATTAGTATTAACACTATTTTTTTCTTCATATGTTTACCTCCCATTAGGAATATTTACAATGCGTTGGATATTTTAAAGATTTCTAAAAGTATATAAATAGGTAGCAAAATTATATTATGTTAATATATTAGA
The DNA here is from genome assembly GCA_022866015.1 of Thermoplasmatota archaeon. Taxonomy (GTDB): domain Archaea; phylum Thermoplasmatota; class E2; order DHVEG-1; family DHVEG-1; genus PFL35. Next base: position 2,951 of record JALHTX010000306.1, on the reverse strand, counting down.
ACTTGAATTATTTTTTTCTTCTTTTAATTTATAATATATTCTTTTTTTATTTCTATGAAAAAATGTAATGTTATATATTATTACTATTATATATTAATAAAGTTAGTAATTTATATATATTATATTACCATTCCACAAAATCTATTTTATATTAGGGAGGAAAGAAATATAAAAAAAAATTAGTTTAAAAAAGCAGATGTTTAGTAAAGTTAATATTAAGTTGATATATAACAAAATTGTATAAATTTTTTATTGATAAAATATTAACTAAATATAGGATGTAGGTTAGGGAAAGAATTGAGGTGAAGTACTGTGTTAAATAATCGTAGATCAGAGTTAGATATAGTAGTTGATATATTGAATTTATCAAAAGATGGTACTAATAAAACTAGTATTTTGTATAAGACTAATCTTAGTTATTCTCAGCTTAAGAATTATCTTTCTATTTTACTTGAGAAAGATATTTTAAAAGAAGTTATGGTTGAACAAAATGGTAGAGATTTAAAACATTATAAGACTACTTCTAAGGGTTTGAATTTGTTGGAATTATCTCAGGAAATAACAAATTTGTTAGAATGATTTTTCATAATTGGTTTATCTATAATATTTTTATATAACTGTGTTTCAATTGTTTTTATGGTTATGATCCTCAAGATTATTACTTCGAGGGGGTATTCATCTCTGTGAGAAGTCGTTACCAATCCCAGAGTTCGACGCCGAGTCGGTTGGCAAGTTTAATGGCGGATTTGCTGGCAATTGTTGTAAAATGGAATCTTTGTAAATAATTGTTAAATCCTATCTTTAACAAATTGTTGTTTTTATGCTATTTATTTTTAATTTTGTTGCATATATTTATAAATAAATTTAAAATAAGATAATATATTCAATGTTGCTAGAAAGGAATTTGTTTTTAGAGGGAGGAAAAAGTATGTATAAGAAATTAGTTGGAATTTTAATATGTACCCTGTTTATTGGAACAGTTATTGCTATTATACCAATTACATTTGTAAAAATAGCGAAAGCAGATCTTAATAAGGGTTTGGTAGGTTATTGGAGTTTTAATGATGGAACAGCAACTGATAGCTCCGGTAAAAACCATCATGGTATAATTTATGGTAATCCACAACTTGTAACTGGAGTAGTCAATAATGCATTGTATTTTAATGGAATCGATGATTATATTAAAATTAATCATCATAGTGACTTTAATTTCGGTATTCGTGATTTCAGTTTTGCACTTTGGTTTAAACAAGACATACAAGGAGGAGGAACAAATAATAATTATCGACAAATTATATGTAAAAGAATTCCTGGATCTGGTCATCAATACAATTTAGAATGTCAAATACAAAATGATTTTTTGGAAATCCCTATTGGTGATACAACAGGATATACAACATTAGGATACAATGATATTTTGCTTAATGTCTGGTATCATATATGCCTTATTAGGCATTCTGGAAATTGTGAATTATATATTAATGGTAATTTAGTAGATTCGAAAAGTTGCCCGTATTATTTATCTTTCACAAGAGATTTATATATTGGTAATGATGACTACAAATACGAGAATTGGGGAGGAATTATTGATGAAGTCCGAATATATAGTAGATCATTAAGTGTATCAGAAATACAAACATTATATTATCAAGGCATGGGAAATCAACCACCTGATAAACCAAGTATGCCAATTGGATCTAAAGTGGGAAAAACGGGAGTATCATATGTATATCAAACATCAACCACAGATATAGATGGTGATCAAATTTACTATATGTTCGACTGGGGTGATAAGACTGATATGGTGTGGAAGGGGCCATTCAATTCAGGTTATATAGATTCTGAGTCTCATGTTTGGTCTATAAATGGAACATATTCTGTTAAGGTTAAAGCAAAAGATACCACAGGTGCAGAAAGCGTTTGGTCGGATTCTTTGGAAATCATTATGCCAAAGATATTCGGCATTAACCCAATCATTCAATATATATTGAAGATATTGGAACGGTTTTCGTTGCTTCATTAAACATTATTAAAATCTGGGCTTTTAATATAAAGTAGGGGGTTTATGTGTTAAAACGTGGGCTGATAATATTTTATTGATTGAAACAATAGTGTAAACCTATAGATGCGAAACTGTTTCATTTTTAAATCTCTTTACCGCTCATTTTTTACCGCAATTGAAACAACACTTTGGGTGCACCAGAATTTCTAGTTATCTAATACGTTAACTGAAGGAACAATTGGCCAAAAGTCTAGTTAGTTATTACAATTTCAAGTTTTGGATGATAATTACTATCACTATATTCTTTTGGATAAAATACAGTTTCTGGAATATCTGATTTACCCCAATAAATATTATCGGTGATTTTCCATCCATAATTAGGTTTTGTCCCATCAATAAAATCTTGCACATCGCGGGTTACATCCCAAGTCATCCATCCAAAAGAACTTGGAACAGTTGAAGAGGTGGTTGGTAACAAAGGATATGAAGGCTGATTATTCCATGTTATTGTATTTTCATTCCATAAACTAGTTGCACGATAAAGCCTTAGGGTTCTACCAACTGGATTAGTCGTGAAATAATTGTAATAGTATATTACCAGATATGCAGATGAAACAGTAGATCTAGATGATATTGATGAAACATCAAATTTGATCAATGAATTCCAAGCCCAACCACTACTTCCACGATAGCCATAATCGTTTCTTATCTCAAAATATACACTCGATCCATAATTTGCATCTGGATTGTCATGTTTTATTAAAGCATCATCAGTTGGATATAAATCAATGCGAATATTATCAATTTTGATAGTAATTGATGTTGACCAGCTGCTTTCTGCACCATATTCGTCTAGTGCTTTGACTTTTATGTTGTATGTTCCAGCATATGCCCATATATGAGAACGTGTATCTGTACTTCCACTGGTCAGTAGATCACCCAATTCATC
>JALHTX010000305.1 GCA_022866015.1 Thermoplasmatota archaeon | reverse complement strand
CCCAGGGCTGTTGGAAGATTTCCAATAATCATCCACATGGGCTTTAGCATCTATTCCATCTAATCCCTTTTGTGTAGCGATGATATAACAAGACCCAGGAATAGGAGTTCCAATTCCCTGTCCAAGATTAGTGAGAGGACATACACCATAATTAGCAGGACCAGTATACATATTATTATATCCTATTCTATCATAATAACCAAATAGCATTCCTGCTGATGTCGCAGTGCATCCATATGTCCACTTTGATGTAGGAACGTTACTTAGAATAACCTTATCTTCTGAAGTATCTGCTAATAACCTAGTAACATTAACGATAGAATCACTTGTATTCTTAGGTATCGGCGGACTAATTATAATCCATTTTTTAATTTCTGTTTGTTGAACTTGGTCCTTAAAATTTTTTTCAATAGCAATTATATTACTAGTTTCTACATTGCTACCAATAATACTTGGTATAATAATTGTTCCAATAAACAGCGTACATATTAAAATTCCAATAATTTTTTTATACATCTTTTTTTCCTCCCTAAATCAAAAAACTATTCCTTTTTTTTGCAACTTTAAATATATTATCTTATTTTAAATCTTATGAAATATATATGCAACAAATTTATATTTTTACCTAGACAATATCTCATTTTATTGTGCATAATATCATTTTAACAGTAAATAACCCATGCTATGCACATATTTTCTAAAGCACATTTTATCTTGATTAATTTCATTAATGAAATTAGGTGAATAAAATGGATAACAAAAAAAAGGAGGTGAAATAAAAATGGATTTCATATGGCATCTTTGGTTACCACCAATTCCACCAATAGTCGCACTCATAGCCAAAATAATTGGAGGATTTTAAAACTTCTTTTATATTTTTTATTTTTAACTGCGATTCTAAATCTCCTCCTTAACGATTTTTTATACTGATTTCTTTTCAAAAAATAGAAAAAAGAATTAGAGTTTGGTTTGTTAGTTACAAGTATTGGTTTAGTATTTTTTCAAAGAAAGGAAAACGCTGAAAGAGTTCCTGAAAAAACAATGGTGCATTGATTGCTTTGCTTTTTGGCATACTTACAGTTAGTGTTGCCCAATCGCTCTCAGCACCATAAACATCTTTTGCTTTGGCTTTAATTGTATAGTCTCCTTTTTCAGACCATGTGTAATTAGCTGATGCTTCTATACCTGATGGATATGGCCCTATCCAAAATACACCCGCATTGTCTCCCCAATATATACAATACTCTATGTTATCTCCTTCTGGATCAGTTGATATAAATTTATATTCGTATTCTACTCCGGCTTTTCCACTTTTTTGACCAGTTATCGTAGGTTGTTCCGGTGGCTGATTACCAAAACAATACACATAATTATCAAATGAACCTATGTATACCTTGCCATCAGCAACCGCAGGAGAAGAAAAAACACAGTTACCTGTTGTATAACTCCAGATTTTGTTTCCTGTAGAAGCATTTAAACAATACACATTCATATCAAATGAACCTATGTATACCTTGCCATCAGCAACCGCAGGAGAAGAACCCACTTCATCACCTGTAGTGTAACTCCATATTTTATTACCTGTCAATGCATCCAAACAATAAACATTACTATCTTCTGAACCTATGTATACCTTGCCATCAGCAACTGCAGGAGAAGAAAACATACCACCCCCTGTTGTATAACTCCAGATCTTGTTACCCGTCAATGCATCCAAACAATAAACATTATCATCATATGAGCCTATGTATACCTTGCCATCAGCAACCGCAGGGCAAGAATAAGCCACATTATCACCTGTAGTGTAACTCCATATTTTATTACCTGTCAATGCATCCAAACAATAAACATTTCTATCATCTGAGCCTATGTATACTTTACCATCAGCAACTGCTGGAGAAGATACTACAGGAACACCTACTGTATAATTCCAAATCATTCTTCCTGTAATTACATCCAAACAATAAACATTACTATCAACTGAACCTATGTATACCTTGCCATCAGCAACCGCAGGAGAAGATGCTACACCATTAAAACCTATACAAGCATAACGCCATCTGACATAGTTGGTGTCTGGTGCTTTAGAAGTTGAATATCCTCTATGACGTGTATCATGGCGAAACATCGGCCACCAGTCAATTCCATTGAAATTTTCTGATGCTTTATTAAGAGTTTGATCTCCAGAAATCTTTGGTAACACACTTGCTCCAATAAACAGCGTACATATTAAAATTCCAATTATTTTTTTATTCATCTTTTTTTGCCTCCCCTTAATAAAATATAATTCCTATCTTAAAAAATTGAATAAATTATCCTAATTTAAATCTTTTGAAAATTATATGCAACAATAATAAAAAATAAAAAGGATGAAAACAGCAATTTGTAATATTGATTTCATTTCTAAAAACAAGCAAGAGCATTAAAAAATAGAAAAAAGAGATTGGTTTGGTTTTTTAGTTATAGTATAAGTTTAGTATTTTTTCAAGGAGTGGAAACCTCTCCAACATCTTTAGGAATAGTTGTATGATTGGATTGTTTAAGTATATCTTGGGCATAGTCACTGGTAATGAACCGGACCATGAACTTTCCTTATTGTATGGGATGTCTCTTGCTTTTACTCGAATATTATATTTTCCTTGTCCCCAAGAATGTGATGCATTTCCTGTTGCTCCTGAAGCATATAGT
>JALHTX010000304.1 GCA_022866015.1 Thermoplasmatota archaeon | reverse complement strand
TATCCAAATGATAGAGCTGATAAAATTCGTCAATGGTTGAAAAATAATTATGTAAGTTTTGGTATTGATTATGTTCTTTTAATTGGAGATCCTGATCCTGATAGTTTTAAAGATGTTGGGGATAGCGTTGGAGATACACCTATGAAGTTGTGTTATCCTAGGTATTTTGGGGTAGATATTGATGGGGCACCAACTGATCTTTATTATTCAGATCTTTCCAGCAACTGGGATTTAGATGGCGATGGTTTCTATCATGAACTGTTAGACTATGATAATCCTACAAGCCCTGATCCATCTATTAATGAGGATACCTTTTCAGTTTTTTGGACTGGTGAAATAATGTGTGATTACAATGTAGATTATACATTCTCTATTTTAAGTGATGATGGTATTCAGCTAGTGATTGATGGAACTACGGTTATTGACAACTGGGTGGAGCATGATTTTACTTATGATGAATGGACTCATACTATGACTATTGGAAAACATGATATTAGTATTTTTTTCCGTGAGAATTTTGTTGATGGTGTTGTAAAGCTTTATTGGAAAACTGAAGTTAGTGAAGAAGATCCTTGTTATATAAAAAATACTATTGTTCCGTCTGATCATCTTTATGATGCGGATGATATTGTTGGTGGGTTAACTGGTTTTTATTATGATGATACTTATTTTACCGAATGGAAATTAACAAGAGTTGATCCTCAGATAGATTTTATCTGGGGAACAGGTGATATAGATGATGATAACCCAGATTATGATGCAGAGGTTTTTGTTGGTCGAATCCCTGTTTATGATAATGATATTGAGCAGCTTGATGAGATATTATATAAAATAATTGATTATGAGACTGATTCTGGAGATATTACCTGGCGGGAATCAATTTTATTGCCTATGGCACGTATGAATGATGAAACATCAAGTGCAGGTCTTGGTGAAGCCATTATGACAAATATTGCAATTCCTAATGGTTTCGATTATTATAGAATCTATGAGCAGGATTTTGGATTTAGTCCAGAGCTTTGGCCTTGTACTGTTGATAATGTTAAAAATGAATGGAAAAACGGTTATGGAATGGTGACATGGCATACTCATGGGGGTGAAGAAGGGGCATCATATGTTATGGATGTCGCAAGTGTAAGTGTTCTTGATGACACAAAACCTGCTTTTACTTTCCAAGGATCATGTCATAATGCGCGTCCTGAGAACAAGAATAATCTAGCCTATTCTTTATTAAAACATGGTGCTATTGCAACGATTGCTGGAACACGTATGACAACATTCCAATATGGAGATTACACTTCTTTTGATCCAGCAGAGCATATGAATCATCAAATGGCGTATTATTATACAAAATATATTATTGAATCTGGTATGTCTGCAGGTGAGGCATATGCTGAGGTTGTAAAATATCATTCTGAACCCAGTTCGAATGCTATTGAGTTTAACCTATATGGCGATCCTGAATGTTATCTTTTATCAACAGATCCAAATCCTTATCCTGTTGCAGATGCAAATGGGCCATATACAGATGACGAGGGAAGTGAAATTACTTTTGATGCAAGCGGTTCATATGATCCCCTTGGAGAAACAATTGAATACCGCTGGGATATAGAGGGTGATGGTACTTGGGATACAGATTGGTCAGCAAGTCCAACTACTACACATACTTGGGGTGATGACTATTCTGGAACTATTAACGTTCAAGTAAGAGACGAATTTGGTAAAACCGATATTGCAAGCACAACAGTAACTGTAGATAATGTTGCACCAACAACAACATTTGATACCTTAGGTCAGCCAAATCCTCAGTTCATCTTGCCTTATCAAGAATTAACT
>JALHTX010000303.1 GCA_022866015.1 Thermoplasmatota archaeon | reverse complement strand
TAGCCTGTTGAAAAATTCTGAGTTCATTATAATTTTTCTAAACAGATGATCAAAATGGTTAGAGTTTATAGCAGATTCTGATGCTTGTAACGTCTTTGATGATTGTAAAAACATGTTCATCAATCTATTTTTCTCCAATATTAACCTGATTATCTCTAAAAAAAGAGAAGAACAGCTACCTTTGTTGTTACGAACGTGTCAGGTGCACATTCGTACAAATGTTTTGATGCTGCGTGGCGAATATCCAAGCAGATGGTTAATGTACCCTATCACCAACATGCCAATGCAAATCAGGTAAGCATAGAGTTGAACGGTTTCTCTTCCATAGATATGTAATTTTTTGAGGTCAAGGTATTCTTTGAGTCGGGAGAAGAACCGTTCGACCGCAGTTCTTTTCTTGTAGTGTTTTCGGAACCAGGGTGGATACTTGGGTTTAATTCGGGTTTTTGCTGCTTTGATAACAGGTATAACTCGGTCTTTGAGCAACGTGGTTCTGATTTTAGAGGAGTCAAAGGCTTTGTCTCCAAGAAAAAACCTGGTTGGAAAACGAGTTTTATAAGATTTTACTGTGGTGTATAATTGTTGGAACTGGGTGGAATCATGCGTGTTCGCACCAGTAATTGTGAGTGCGACTGGGAGTTTTGCATGAACGTCAACAATCACATTAATTTTATATCCGTAGATGTAGAGTTCGTTGATGTGATCCCATCCCCATTCACCCTTGTTATCATCTGGGTTTCCTTTAAGGATAGAACCATCCTGTGCAATGGTGTGAATGTTCAGAAACTCTTTATCGAGGAGTTGTTGAACAACCATGGTGAACAGTTGTTCAAATGTTTTTACACCGATTCTTTTGAGGAAGTTGGTGAAACTTCCGATGTCTGGTGGTTGTTTGAACTGTAGTTGTCGTCTCCAAAACTGGTCTTTTTTCAGGAATGCCTGGTAGTCTCGGTAGGATTCCATTCTGAGGAACATGAGGATGAATGACAGAAACATTCCTGTGGGTGAGAGTGGTGGTCTACCTGGTTTTCCTGGCTGGTATTTGTAGTTGTTTTTCAGTATGTTTTCGACTTCTGAAAGATTAATATTTGACAAAATCTTTCTGAGATTAACCCTCCTGTCATTATTCATTTATTGCATCCCGCTTTAAATGAAAGGCGGGAGGGTTCAATTAATTTTTCAACAGCCTAGAAATTAACAGTGTCGAAATTAAAAAATAGTTTTAAGTATAAGATTGTAATCACATAAAACAAAAAGGTGAAAAAATGACAATAAAAATCCTGGTAACTGGTGGAACATTTGATAAAGAATATATGGAACTTACTGGTGACTTAATATTTAAAAATACACACATATATGAAATGCTCAAACTTGCAAGATGTAAATTAGATGCAAAAATAAGGACTCTTATGATGATAGACAGCCTCGAAATGACAGAGTATCATAGAGCCATAATACTTGAAAAATGCAGAAATTCAAAAGAAGATAAAATAATAATAACACATGGAACCGATACAATGACAAAAACAGCAAAGATGCTTGGTGAAATCATAAAAGATAAAACAATAGTTTTCACAGGAGCACTAGTTCCTTATGCTTTTGGAAGTAGTGATGGACTTTTTAACCTTGGAAGCGCCCTTGCATTTGTACAAGCATTACCAAAAGGAGTGTATATAGTTATGAATGGAAAATATTTCAATTATGATAACGTAAGAAAAAATGCTACAACTGGTGAATTTGAAGAAATAAACATTTAGTAATTCTTTAGTTATTATCCAAAGGTTTAATTTTTGTAGGAGGAATTTTTTCAAGAGACTCTGTCAGAATACCAAGACTCAAGATTTGACCTCCTGCTTTTGCGATAACTTGATTATCTTGTGTCAACCTGAAATTTCCAGCACGACAATTAAACAGCCTCTGCAGACTAGCAACAATTGGATTATCCTTAAAATATTGTTTACTCTCAGGAGTTTTTTGATATATACGACCCTCTGTATCAATATTAAATTCATTACCAAGATAATATTGTTCAATCCATGGATTTTTAGGTTTTAAAGCTCGAGGTGAAAAATAACCAACAATTTTATGGTTATACATATAACGAAATTGCAATAGTTTTTCATCCGTGGTGTTACGTGCAAGAAGTATATGAATATCAGCATCATCAGGTAGACGAACAGCGCGACCTATACTCTGGATATGATACGCCTCAGTAATCGCAGTGGACACAATAATCAAACACTTTATATTACGTTTATCGTAACCTTCTGATAACATACCAACACTTAATAGTGCAGAAATACGATCATTATGAAAATTATCAAGTGCTTTCTCATCAGGTTTTTCACTATGATAAACAGGAATACCGGTAATTTTTGAAAGAGTGTTTGCTTGATCGATACGTTTACATATAACAAGAGTTGGCTTATCACAATTACCTCTGAGAAGTTCTACAGCCTTTGGAATACGATTCTCTGCGTTATAAACCAAACTGCGGCGTTTAAAAATCATAGAATCCAGTTTTTCACGAAGACTCCATTTCTCTGAATCGTTTTCAGCTCGACGAATGCGACTAAGCCATTTACTAATTACTTCAGAATATTCTTGATAAACGTTGTATTCATCAAGTGTAAGATCAATACCATGAAAATAAACTGTAAAATCACTAATTTGTGCATCAGCCAAAGGAATATCAATAATTATTCCTCCACAATATTCAAGTGAATTCTTGTTTGGCGTTGCAGAAAGACCTAGGATATCATCATACTTAATATTTTCATAAATTTTTTTAAAAACAGGACTAGTACTACGATGACATTCATCAACAACAAAAAGATCACATTTCAAATCTTTAGACCGTTCCTTTGAAAGAATATGAAAAGTTTCAACAGTAGCATTATCTACATTATGTTCCTTGAGTTCTTTTCTCCACTGATTCCTAAGTTTATTGGTAGGAACTCCTATAATTACTTTATTGTATCCTCTATCTTTAATAAGTAAAATAGCTCCAAAGGTTTTACCAGTACCTGCAAATCCTTTTACAACACCACTGCCTTTGTAAATCCGAACTAGACGTTTTTGCCAGCTATAAGGTTTAAAACTCATATATCACCTTTTGGTAAAGATACTCCCCAACATAAACAAGTTTTCCTTAAAATAAGTTACCTCTCAGCAAGTCTAAAAAAATGTGAATAAAAAACAAAATAGAAACATTTTATAAAAAAGGTAAACTAAATAAGATGTTTACTAATTTAGTAAAAATATGAATCTAATAGAAGTAATAATCTTATTTTTAATGGCTTTTTTACCAGCCTTAATTTATACAGTATGGATTAGAAATACAGAAAAATACAACCATGAAAAATGGATACCAATTCTTTTTTGTTTTTTATGGGATGCAACAATTGCAATACTTGCATCTATAATATTGGAGCTTTTAATTGAAAGAATTGCTATTTTTACGGTGGATGACCAAAGTATTTACTTATTGATTACAATATCAGTTATTGCGCCTTTTGCCGAAGAACTTACAAAACCGTTAGCACTTTCTTTAAAAAGAGTTAAAAGAGAACTAGTAGAACCTGAAGATGGACTTATCCATAATTATTTTAACGTAACATTTATTAGATGATTTTGTTTGAAAAACCTAAAAAAAGTTAACTTTATATACTAGTTCAATGACAAGATTTATCATGGTTTTTAAGTATCCCAATAAATATCGCTAAAAAAAGATAAACTAAATAAGATACTTACTAATTTAAAAAAACATGAAACTAATAGAAATAATACTCTTATTTTTAATGGCTTTTTTACCTGCCTTAATATATACAATATGGATTAGAAATACAGAAAAATACCACCGTGAAAAATGGATACCAATAATTCTTTGTTTTTTATGGGGGGCAACAATTGCAATACTTGCATCTATAATATTAGAGCTTTTAATAGAAAATATTACTATTTTTGCAGTGAATGACCAAAGCATTTACTTATTAATTACAACATCAGTTATTGCACCTTTTGCCGAAGAACTTACAAAACCATTAGCACTTTCCTTAAAAAGAGTTAAAAGAGAACTAATAGAACCAGAAGATGGGCTTATTTATGGTGCTATAGCAGGACTTGGTTTTTCAGCAACAGAGAACCTTTTTTATGGAGCAGATGCATTTTTAAGTGAAGGCTTACTTTATTTTATTATTTTAATCTCAATTAGAAGTTTCTCAGGGTGTTTGCTTCATGCATCAGCTACAGCATGGACTGGTTATGGTTACGGTAAAGTTGTTATGAAGCATAATAGATTAATAAGTATTTTACCGTATTTTATCTTAGCAATAATTGTTCATGGTTTCTATAATTTTATACTTACTTTTGATGATATATTAACAGGTTTATCTATTGGTTTTTTTGGTGCTTTAATATTTGTTATAATATCTATACATTTTATTAGAAAAAAAATAATTAAATTAGATGCTTTGAATCATTGAAAATAATTTAAAAGACTTTCTTATTTAGTATCTATATGAGAAGGAATAAAAATTGAAAAAAATTGCAGTATTAACAAGAGATTGTGCAGGAGTAAACGCCGCTATACGGTCGATTGTGAGAACAGCTTGTCATAATAGCTTAGAAGTCGTTGGTATAAGACGGGGATATGATGGAATTATTGAAAATGATTTTATAACTCTAAATAGAACTGATGTATCAGGTATAATAAATCAGGGTGGGACTATTTTAAAAACATCTCGTTCAAAGAAAATGTTTACACAAGACGGGCAAAAAAAAGCAGTAGAAAACCTACAAAAAAACAATATTAAAGGTTTAATCGTAATAGGTGGTAGTGGATCTCTTGTAGGTGCACATATTCTTGCATCTAAATATGGTATAAATGTAGTAGGTATACCTGCAACAATTGATAATGACATTAACAATGTTGATTTAACACTTGGTGCAGATACAGCTGTAAATGTAGCACTAGATGCATTAGATAAAATTAGGGATACAGCAACAAGTCTTGAAAGAATTTTTATAGTTGAAGTAATGGGTAGGTATTGTGGTTATATTGCCTTAGAAGTAGCACTTGCTGGTGGATGTGAAGAAGTATTAGTCCCAGAATTGGACGTTGATATAGATATACTATGTAAAGAGATAGAGGAAGGAAAAAAGAAAGGAAAAGCAAGTTGGATAATTATTGTTGCAGAAGGAAAAGCACATGCACATAACATCGCTGAAATAATTACTAATAAAACTGGGTTTGAAACACGTGTAGCTGTATTGGGACATATACAGCGTGGTGGTAGGCCTACATCAAAAGATAGAATAATTGGTGCAAGACTTGGTAATTATGCAGTAGAATGCTTGATTAAAAACAATTCAGATATATGTATCACAGAAAAAAATGATAAACTAATAAAAATCCCTTTGAGTGTTGCTATTAAAAAGAAAGATATAGATGCTAACAGGTATTATCGTCTAATCAAAATTTTAACATAAATAAAAAACATTTCTTATTTTTTATTTTATATTTTGATAAATTAGCATAAATTTTTTTAATCAATATGAACAGATAAAAATACTTACCAAGCATCTAATTGTCGATATTATAGTATAACTGATAAGTATAGTTCAAAGCATATGATATTTTAAAATATTCTTTGTAATGATAAATATTATTTAAAATCTTATAATATCTTTTTTTTCTTTAAATAATCTAAAATACCAGCAATCAAAACTGTTAAAGCAGCAATTATTGATAAATAAAAACCAATGCCAACTCCCCAAGAAGCATTCATATAAATAATTTCTTTTGTGGGTAATATAACTTCTAAAATACTTTCACCCTGTAAACTTCCAAGGCTTAATTCTGTGACTTTTGACATTCCCAGTAAGAAGGCTGATACAAAAATAATTGAAAACAATATACTTGAAATAATTAAAACCAAAGTCAGTCTCCTCTTATATAATATATTTGGAATGAAACTTACTCCTATCAATACAAAACCAGAACATAAAATAAACACTAATCCACCTAAAAAGTTTGTAAAAATCTCAGGTAGAGTTGCCATATCTAGATAAGTTAAATCTTTGTAACTGATACTCTCGATCATTGTACCTGGAGTCAAAAACATTTCAATCGTTTTATTAGCATTTCCCTCAGCATTTGAAGCAGTTAAAGTCCACCAAGGTAAAACAATAGATAATAAAATAAGGTTTATAGCTACAAGTTTTAAAAAAGAATTTAGAGATATTTTCCTAAAGAAAAATAAAACGATTATTTGTATTAAAAAAATGATTACTAAAACTTTTACAAGATTTGGGATAATTGGGTTAATTTCTGTAACAATATTGATTTTTTTATCATTTGATAAAAAAACATTTTTGAAGCCAATAATATTATCCTCATTTTCATAAACATAAATATCATATTCTCCTGGTGGAAGAGAAACATTTACGTTAGGTGAGATAGAATCAATGATTTTTATATTATTCCTATATATTGATAAATATTTTCCATTATTATCTATATTGCTACCTCGTGAATCAAAAAGTGATGTTTTAAGATTATAAAGTGCTTCAAATTTTAGATTAAAAAAATTGTCATCTTCGGGTATTTTAATTGAAAAAACTTGGATATAACCACCGTATGAAACCTGTAACTCATAAAGCGCCTTAGGAAGTTTTTCAAATAAATATTTACCCGAACTAATTTCAACAGGGTATATTTCAAAAGGTGAAAACATTTGGTTACTAGTAAGAAAAATTTTTATATCTACGCCTGGTGGAAAATTATATAAATCTTTCATTTCAACTGTTAAATCATAAACTTCAAAAGATTGCTCAATTTTATTTTTAAGAGGAGGTATCTGACAATGAATTATTTCGAAGCCTTTGTAAAAGCCTTTTAAATTATATTGCTCAAATAATTTGAACGGAAACGTTAAAATATTTTCTTTTGTTTTATTTGAAAAATTAGTGGCAATTAGTGTATCATTAAAATATATACAAAGTTCTACGTTTTCAATTTTTTGATTATTTTGATCAGTTACTTTAACTGAGATATCCCTAGGCCAAGTACAAAAAATATCAATTTCTGAATCATTAGATATATTGATTTTTTCAAATCCAATAAAACTTTTTTCATGGTTAATTTTCTGATGTATTATCTTTACATAATATTCTCCTTTTGAAAGCTTTGGAAATACAATTCTCGGGGCACCAATAATTGGTTTTTCTGTATATCCTGTAGTTATATATTCTCCGTTTTTGTATAATTCTGCTTGAATTGAAGAAAGATTAATTTCTGTTGTATTTGAAAAAAATTGATATGAAAAAAGTTTTGAAGTAAAACGAGGAATAACCTTTAAGGTGTAAATATATTGCTCTCCACTAAGATTAGATTCCCAACTGCTATTATACCTGTTTTTAACTAAGGTTTGATATATATTTCCTTCTTCCGATATAGCTTTATATCCTTCAGTATCAGTTGTAAAATATTCAGCATCATATTCTACAGAAAAATCTGCAGGTATTACAAGATCTTGAGTTCCATATCTTTCATAAGAGTTACGACCAAAATTTATTGAAGCATAATCAATTTCAGCACCCATCGCATCTAGATATTCTTTTTCTGCGACTTTTAACTGTATGCCATCTTTTTCGTTAAGTCCGGATGTTATAAGATTAGTATTTTTTGAAAAAAGTATTCCTTGTCCATGTCCTTCCTGGCCTTCATCATATGAAAACCATGCTTTTTTACCAAGATCACAGTCATCTTTATAAGTTATTATCCACTCTCGCTCTATGCCCTCAGGATCTGTGTTCATATTATATTCTTTTATTTCTCCGTTTTCAGAGTATACATGTAAGAAAGGATATATAGCTCCAAAACGCATTTTTTCCAAACGTTCGCTTTTTGATTGATAAGATATAATTGCACCATATCTTCCATCTATATTTGTAATTCCTTCGACAATGCGTTCATCAAAAACTTGGTGTTTAACATGCACGTTTATCCTTTTGTTTATAGTTGGATTATAATAATATTTATAAGCAACTGATGTTCTAAGGTTTTTATCATCTGATTCGCTTACAATTCCAAATTCTATCATAAGATTTCCGTCTATGCTTATATGTTTTGAAACTAGGCGTTGATCAGATGACACTTCATCTATTTCTTCGACTCCTTTAAAATATGAAAAACAAAATGATGCAGTACCTTCCGAATTAGTTATCCCAAAATCTTTTGAATCAGGCTTCATTTTTATAATATTATTTGAAAAACTTCTATAGAGAACTTTACCTTTTTGTCCAATTCCAAATACAATATAACCGTCTTCTATTATCTTATAGTAATCTCCTTCTGCAGAAATACCTGATATAGGCTCATAATAGTAATAGGAATCTTCTATAGAAATATGATCTGGGTAAGATGCAGGGTTTTTTTCAGAGTCATCATAATATACATAATATTGTTCTTTTCCATTAGCAAATTTAGGTATCAAAAAAACTATTCCACATCGTTTTATTTTATCTGATGAATCAAAGCTTATATCGTAAATCTGGGATTCGATTTCAAACCATTGTTTTTGATCCCAAACAACTACTCTTATTGAATTTTTTTGATCTGTTTCGCCCCAACAAGGATTTTTAAAGTAAATTTCAATATCCATTGGTTGAAATTTTGTAGAAGGGTTATCTGTAGATATTGGTAAAATCAACTCTTGTCTGAATTTATAGTTTTTATCCCAAATCGGTGGTTCGTTTGCTTCAGACGTAACATTTATACTAATGCTTGATAGAAAAAGCATTACTAGTATGCTAATTAGCATTAGTTTTTTAACCAGTATTGGTTCCCCCTTATATTAATTAGAATTTTATTTATATTATGTGTTGTTTTACTAATATAATAACATTTTGTATATAAATTTTTATATAATAAACTTTTTTTATAATTGTTGTTTATTTTTAAAATATAGCCTATCCTGTAAAACAAAAGATAAGATTAATTATAACAGTCACCCTTCCACGACATAAATGTCGTGGCATTCCCTCGAGGGAAAAAAACATCTGAGGATGTTTTAAACTAATAAGTTCCATGCGATTCATCCCTCAAACTAAAGTTTGGGGATTTCTCGCTTGGATTTATTAACAATAATTATTAATTTTTTGTTCCTAGAATGTAAAGAAAATAAAACAATGAACAATAATGTTTAAATTAAAAAATATTTCTTAAAAATTAACTTGAAATCAATAATAATTTCAAATTATAGTCTTTCTATATTAAACCAAGTAGATATAATATATAGTGATGAAAAACTAAGTATTATTTCATTTAAATTTAATTATTAACTTTTTTAATCGCCAACAATTTGAACGATTAAGTTACGTGTTCTAGGTTTTGTATCAAGTTCTACAAATACGATTTGTTGCCAAGTTCCATGAACAATTTTTTTATTACAAACCGGTAATGTAATACTAGGACCCATAAGACTAGCACGTACATGTGAATGGCCATTGTCATCATTCCAAGTTTCATGATGAGCATAATATCCTTTTTTAGGTGCTATTTTTTCAAGTGCACGTGGAAAATCTTTCTGCAAACCTGGCTCATATTCAATAGTGGTAATAGTACCTGTTGAACCCGGAATAAAAACACAGATTATTCCGTTATTTATTTTTGAGTCTTTTACAACTTTTTGCAGGTCATCTGTAATATCAATAATATCAACTTCACCATTTGTATTAATTTTTATTTCACCTGTAAAAACACCCATTTTTATCACTTAAAATTTTATTTTTTTACCAGATGCATCTCTTTTAAAAATACCAAAATCTTGTATTTTTTTAAGGGTTTTTTCATTAAAAATAGGTCCTTCAGTACATACTCTTATTCCATCTCCAATGCAACATTGTCCACATATTCCAAAACCACATTTCATAAAACGTTCTAGTGATGCTTGAAAATCGATATCTTTTGATATATCCATGAGTTTTTTCATCATAAGTTCAGGTCCGCAAGTTAAAATAAGATCAAAATGGTTTTTTTTGATAATATCTTCTGCAATATCTGTAGTAAATCCTTTTGTTCCATATGTTCCATCATCTGTTGAAATAAATAATTCTGCGCCGGTCTCTTTTATTCTTTTTTCAAAGAATAATTCGTTTTTTGTTTTTGCACCAATTATGACTTTTAAGTTAAGTTTCTTTTTTATTGCTTCTTCAATTACTGGTGCAAGCATTGCAACTCCTGTACCACCGCCCACAAAAAGTATTTTTTTACCATTTAATTTAAAACCTGTTCCATATGGTCCACGAGCACCTATTTTATCACCTTTTTTAAGATTAAAAAGGGCGTTTGTTGCTTCACCGATTTTTTTAAAAGTTATTCCTATTATGTTTTTATCAATGTATGAGACACTCATTGGTATTTCATCAACTCCAGGTATCCATATCATATAAAATTGACCGGGAGTTATTTTTTTATTATTTTCGAATTTGATTGTTTTAATGCGATTGTTTTCATTTTTTGTTTCTATTATTTTTGTTACAAGTGGATAATTCATAGGTTTGCTACTCCGATTAATTCATCTATTTTTTTATAATTGTTAGTTTTCATCCAGTTTTTTATTTCTTTACATATTTTCTCAAATACATAAATATCTCTAGAGTATATTGCTGATCCTATTTGAACTGCTGATGCACCTGCCATCATATATTCTATTGCATCTTCTCCTGTATTTATACCACCAACTCCTATTATTGGTATATTTACTTTTTTGTAGATTTCATATACACATCTAATTCCTATTGGTTTAATCGCTTTACCAGAGTAACCACCTATTTTGTTTGATAAAATAGGTCTTTGTGTTTCTATGTCTATTTTCATTGCTTTTACAGTATTTATTGCAACTATTGCATCGGCACCGCCTTTTTCTGCTGATTGTGCAATTTTTGGTATATCTGTAAGATTGGGCGATATTTTTACAAAAACAGGGATTGATACAGATGATTTAACATTTGTAGTTATTTTTTCTACGATTTTTTGGTCAGATCCTATTTCAAGGCCGTATCCTTTTGCATGAGGACAACTCATATTGAGTTCTAATGCATTAACACCCGCATCCTGCATTTTAGTTCCAAGTACTGTAAATTCTTTGCTATTTGAACCAAAAATACTACCAATAACTGTAACTTTTGATTTTTTAAGTTTAATTACTTCACTTTTAAATTCCTCGATACCTGGATTTGGTAAACCCATAGCATTAAGTAATCCACATTCAAGTTCAATTACTGACGGATTAGGATAACCTTCTCTTGGTTTCAAACCAATAGATTTGGTAACAATTGCTCCTGCACCAGATTTAAAAATACGGATCATACTACCAGCATCTTCATCCATAATTCCAGAGGCAAGTATTGTAGGATTTTTTAACCTTAGATTTGCAATTTTTGTTGGTATTTCTATCAAGTTAACACCTCGATATTAAAGTAAAAACAGTTATTAAAAAATTGTCTTATATGTACTTCTTCAAGATTTGGCATCAAAACGCAAATTTTTCCTAGTATTTAAAATTAACCTATTATTAGTCAAAGACATAAGTAGTTGGACACATCGAAGTTGAATTTTTTTCCTCCTAAGAATTGATCGATCTTCATCTGCATATTCTCGATGGTTGGAAAATAGGTGGAGTTTGTGACTGTAGCTCGTAT
>JALHTX010000302.1 GCA_022866015.1 Thermoplasmatota archaeon | reverse complement strand
TTTTCAGATGGTGGTGGAGATCAACTTGATCAATACAAAATATACAATTGTAATATTGGTACAGGAATAATGTATCCTGAACAATTAGCTCAAGCATTTATTCCTTCGCTAAATATATTAACTCGTGTAAAATTAGCTTGTAATAGATACCCAACTTCATATGATGGAGATTTAGTAATTTCAATACGTGAAAATATTAATGGTAATGATATTACATCAATATCAAAACCAGTAAACTCTCTTCCAACACTTGGTTCATTTAATTGGATCGAATTTAATTTCCCAGATATAACAGTAATACCTGGAAAAACTTATTATATAGTATTTTCACCAACTTTAGATGAAATTAGTTGGTATTATTGCCCAGATAACCCATATAATCTAGGTGCAGGATGGGTAAAGATTCCTCCAAATAATTGGTATGAATACACAAATGGATTGGACCATTGTTTTAAAACCTATGGATATAATAGTGGTGGAAATCAACCAGATTTAATAATCAGTGATAAAGAAAGATACATACCTAATTATATGGTTGTTGGACAACAATATAATTTTAATTTTTTGATTAAAAATGTTGGCGAAACTTCAACTGGATCAAATTTTGATGTTACATTTAAAAAAATAGGACCAAATGATATAGATTGGATTGAAATTTATACTATTAATGATATTCATCAACTTAACATTGGTTCAGAATATTTATGCAAATTGCTTTATACCCCAGATATACCTGGAGTTTATAACCTAAAGATAATCGTCGATTCTAATAACGAAATAATTGAAAGTAACGAACTTAATAATATCGAAGTAGCACCTTTTTATGTGCTCCCAACTATTAGTATTTCACCATCTGTTAAATACAATATTGATGAAGTTACTTTAGATATCGGTGCAATTGTATATCACAACGTTTTAGGAAGATATTTAACAAATAACGATGGAATTTTGACCTGGGAACTATATGACTCAGATTATAATAAAATAAATGGTTACGGAGGTAGTTCTGATCCATTTATTTATCTTCCTTCCTCTGGTCAATGGATTAATAATAATAACAATATTGATGGTTTAGATTTAGGTAAAACCTATATTGTCAAACTTATTTGGGGAAACGGTTTAGCTGAATCTGAAATATCATTTAAAAAATTATACGGATACTGCCAAATTTCTGGAGATGTAACAGATTGGGAGACAGGTAATGCTATCCTTAACGGTGAGGTAAAATTATTCAATCCATTTTGTTTCTTATTGGGTTGTAATCCTTTATACACTACTCAAATATATGGTGGAGGTCATTATTCATTTGGACCTGTAAAACCAGGAATATATTTTATTGTTGCATCATCTCCACATTATAGTCTAAACTTTAAGGTAATATTTGCAGAAGATAGCGAAATTTACGAGATTGATTTTGCAATGGTAGATAGCGAGACGAATAGGTTTAGGTTGTTGTTGAATTCACTTAAAAATTCTTTATATTATGCAATGAATTATGAAACTGATACTATTTCTTCGATGAGAAAAACATTAGATGAAAAATTGGATTTTAGTACTGATAATTTAGCTCGAGTAGTTCTATCTGCCCTTCCTAGTATCATGACTTCATATGGAGCAACTATACCTGAGGAATTCGGTTCAGCTGCATTTCGAATTGGATTAACTCAAACACTTATATATGCTAAACTAAGAATGCTTTCACCAGAATTACAACAAAAATTTAATGAATTAGATGAAAATGGTGACCTTGATTTACTAATTAATACACTAATAGAAGGTGATGCAACCCCCGAAAATTTAAAACAAAATCCATTCAATATAAAAATAAAAAATTTAATTGATGAATATTTACAGGATTATATTGATAATTCAGATGATATAATACTTCCCGAAGATTTTAATATAAACCGAGCTGAATCATTTGTACAATATACAAATAATAAATTTTCCCCATCTGGACCTCAGTGGTTTTATGTTTTTCCAGTAATGGTTGTTGTCCCAAAAAGCAGTTTAAGTGCTGATAAATCAAACATTCGAGATTTCTATCTTCCTATTAATGCTATCAGTTTTTCAACCCTTATTGAAACATTGAAATCACAAGGAAAGGGGAAAGATATATGTTTAGGATTAAAATGGATTGGTGCATTTGCCAACATTGTAACAGATGGACTTGCGACACCTTTTGTTCTTGGGGTAGATTTTGCTGAAGAAGCAATTTCTTTAAATATGATTTCTGTAAAAAATGCATTAATAACTCAATATGGAATTGATATTGGATGTTATGTAAAAGATCTTATGATGTATCCTAATATTATGAAGGATTACTCCGATTTTCTTCTGACAGAAGCGGGAAATCAAAATGGTTTATATTACCTAGATAAAAACAATGTTTTTAGTTTAAGTATGACTGTTAATAAACATTATGATTCAAAAGATTATCCAATATTATTATCATATTGGTATGGGCAACATAAGAAAGATTTTTTAGATGTTACTGTTACAAATACTGGTAATAAACCAACGAAAGTCCTAGTTTATGTTAATGGATTTGCAGAATCAACCGAAAATCTAAATGTTAATAATCAATACAAGGTTAATGGAATTGATTTCCTGATACCTCCTCTTTTATTAGAACATTCAACAGGTGGACAGAAATTAACAGAGTTATACAAATATCTATTACAATTAAAATACGGTCAACTAGATCCTCATTATCTAAGGGTTGAATCATATGCTGGTGCATCACCTATACCTTTAGCAAGTGAAAGTGTAAAATATTATGTCTTATATGCTAGTAACGTACCCTCAAATAGTAATAATAGGATATTACCGTCATTAACTTCATGTAGGATCGATTCCAAGGTATTAACTACCTCTGAATTAGAAGATTTTTTACCAATCGAAAGTAATTTAATAGACGATAATCTATCAGCTAACAACCCTTTTGTCGAATCATATTTTACTGTTGGTAATCAAACAGATCGTGTTGATTTTTATTTGTCATATCCAACAGGTACATATGTAGATTTAAGTGTATTTGATGAAA
>JALHTX010000301.1 GCA_022866015.1 Thermoplasmatota archaeon | reverse complement strand
GTTTCCGAAAAATCTATACTTGAAATTATCTTTCTGAGGCTTGCCCTCCTATTGTTTTTCATTTGTGCATCCAAAACAAATGAATCGTAGGGGGGCTCAATTAATTTTTCAACAGCCTATTAAAAAAAGAGTTAGAATATTGATTTTTTAGTGATAGTAATTGGTTTAGTATTTTTTCAAAGAAAGGAAATAAGAATAAGTGTTTATTAATTGTTTTTGATAGTATATCATATCGTTCTGTAAAATTTCCGTATTCTCCAATTCTAATATATCGAGGTATTGATGTATTATCATTATTATATTTATACGATAATTCATAACTATACATAGGGGCAACATTACAATAATCAATATATAAATTTGTAAATTCATAGTAGCCATTTGATGATGAAGTAGTTGTCATATTTCTGTAAACTGAAGGTTGAATACAATAATTAAGTTTAACTTCTACATTCCCAACTGGAGCATTATCAAAATATATTGTTCTACCATAGATTTTCCCAGAACTAGGCGCAGCAATCCACAAATTATATGATATAGTTAAATTTTCTACAAAAAGTAATACACATTCATAATTAACATTTTTGGCAGCAACCACGTAGTCAAAATTATTATATCCTGGATCTCTGTTAAATTCAATCAAATATCTGCCATTAGAATCAGTAATATCTCTAAAAGATTGCCCATATCCATCATAATATAAAACTTCTATTCCTTGGGCTGTATGACCAGTTGGATATTCATATACTGTTCCAAATACAGAATAATTATTTTCTGATTTAATTGATGATGCTGTACTTTCGTTTATCGACATATTAATTGTTATGCCTAAAAATAAAACAATAATTAAAACCCCGATTATTTTCCTAATTATTTCTTTTATCTTCATCATTATTATACGTTAACGGGTGTTAATTTATATAGTTTTTTATACTAATTTCATTTTAAAAAAACATAAAAAATAAAGAATTGACCCAAAAGCCTATACAGAGCATTGTTACTACATTTAGGATTTCGATGATTTTAAAAATCTAGTTTTTAAGTATTTTCTTTTTAATTTTAATATTACTTTACTTTTAATTCTAAGTAAAATCCATCAAAAGAAATGATGGTACTATCTTTTTTACCTTTAACATAGATTTCTTTTTTTATCTGAATATAACCTTCGTTTACCAAGCCGGATTTTTGATTGGAACTAATATCTGGTATATCAGAGATTTTAATGTCACCATCTTTTTCTATTTTTTTTATAATTTCATCTTGTTTTTTATTTAACCATTGTACAATTTTTTTACCATCTTCTTTGAATATTGGACCTATTTTTGAATAAACAGGGATGATTTTTGTGATTTTTTCTTCTATTTTTGGTTTACCTTCAATAAATTTATGGTTATCTGGATATTTTAATGTTGATTTAATTATTGATTCACTTGATTTAATACTAAAAATTATGTTTTTAGGTGCATAAGTTGCGACAGTGTTAATTGGCGCGTTTAATGCTATACCTTGCTCGCTTTTCCAGGCTCTTATCTGTGATATATATGTTTTGACTAATTCTCCGGCTTTTTCTTTTGAATTGTCAATTAAAATTGGTACAGGCCATTCTGATGTATGTATACTTTCTATATCTTCAAATTGTTTATAGAAATCCTGATAAATTTCTTCTGTTATATGTGGAAAGAATGGTGCAAATAGTTTAAGTGTTCCAAAACCTAGTGTATAAAGTGTATATTTGATGCTTTCTGTGTTTTTATTTTCATATATACTTGTTTTAATCATCTCAAGATAATGATCAGCTAACTCATGCCATAAGAAGTATCCAACTTCTTTCATTGCTTGACTATAATCACAGTTATCCATAAGTTTTGTACATTTTTTTACAAGTTTGCTATATTTTGTTAAAATCCATATATCGATATCTATTAATTCTGATTTTTTTGGTTTTTCATCTTTAATTATATTTGCGATAAATTGTTGGACATTGTATATTTTTCTTAGTAGTTTTGTACCACGTATTACATCTTTTTTTCTAAAGGGATTATCCTCTCCTAATCCACAGCTTGCAGCATAGCAACGAAATGCATCTGCACCATATTCATCGATTATTTCAAGCGGATCAATAACATTATCCAGACTTGCATGCATTGGTGTTCCATCTTCAGAAAGTATAAATCCACCCATCATTATGTTTTCAAAGGGTTTTTCATCTGTTAGTAGTGTACATCTAAGAATTGTATAAAACGCCCATGTTCTAATTATATCATGGGCTTGTGGTCTTAAGCTCATAGGATAAAGTCTTGAAAATTTTTCATCATCTCTATACCAGAATGTGTTATATAATGGTGAAATAGATGAATCCATCCATGTGTCAAATACATCCTTACAACCTACTAGTTTTCCGCCACATTTTGGACATTTTTCAACTGGTGGTTTATCAATTGTGGGGTCAATATAACAATCTTCTTTTTTTGCAAGAATAACTTTACTGCATTTTTCACATTCCCATAGAGGTATCGGTGTTGCAAAATAACGCTGACGAGAAATAACCCAGTCCCATTCAAGGCTGTTTACCCATTCTTCAAGCCTAATTTTCATAAACTTTGGATACCAATTCATTTCATCGCTTTTTTCAAGAACAAGTTTTTTAAAATCAGTGGTCTTTAGAAACCATTGCTCTGCATTTACAAATTCAACTGGTGTTTTACAACGCCAGCATACTCCTACGTTTTGATCTAATGTTTCTGATTTGATAAGTAAACTATCGTTTTTCATATCAGTTATTATTTTTTCACGTGCTTCTTTTATATTCAAACCTTTGTATTTACCACATATATTTGTCATGCAACCTGATTCATCGATGCTCATATCAATTGGAAGTTTATATTTGAAAACCCAGTTTAAATCTTCTTTGTCACCAATTGTACAAATCATCACTATTCCAGTTCCAATATCTGGGTCTACCGCATCATCTTCAACGATTTTTACTTCTTTTTCAAAAACAGGTACTATTAGTATTTGATCAACAAGCCATGGTGCCCTCTCATCATTTGGATGAACTGCCACTATTTGACAACTTGGAAGCATCTCTGGTCTCGTTGTTGCAATTTCTACATAAGTTCCTTTTTCATCTTTTCCAATACTGTGATATCTAGTTATTTGTTCAGAAGGAGGTTTTTTGAAATAAAACTTGATTGTGTTTAGTTTTGTTTGTCTATCTGCATAGGTTACCTCTGCATCTGCCATTGCAGTCATGCATCGTGGACACCAGTTAACGGGGAATTCTCCTTTGTATATCAAACCTTTATAATAGAGTTCAATAAAACTAATCTGTGTCAGACGTCTGTAGTATTCTGCATCTGTTTGATAATATATACTAGGATCCATGCTTTCTCCCAGCATGGTAAATTGATTTGTCATTGTTTTGATGTTTTTATTTGCAAAATCACTGCAGAGTTTTATAAATTTATGTCTATCTATATCTTTACGGGTAATTCCTAGTTGTCTTTCAACACGCTCCTCTATTGGTATTCCGTTTACATCAAAACAGAGGGGGAAAAAAACCTCGTATCCACGCATACGTTTGTAGCGTGCTGCAAAATCAATATGTGTATAATGTACTGCATGACCTGCATGTAGTGGACCGCTGGCGTATCTTGGTGGTACATCGATACTATATGGTTTTTTATTTGATTTGAAGTTGAAATAATAGATTTTTTCATCAAGCCATTTTTTTTGCCATTTTTTCTCAAGTTTTTTCTGATCATAACCTGACATGCTATATTTCACCATAAATTATTAGAAGAGTTTTAGTAAGGGTCAAAGAATTTTTACTTATAAACTATATGGTTATTTACTTATCAGCAATTTGATCTGTTTTTACAGATTCATTGTATTTTTTAGATAATAAATATACAATAAATGTTATAACAATACATAAAATTAAAATCATAATAGCTATAAAAACATTTGAAAGCATAACAGGGTTTAAAAGTAGTATTTCACCTAATGAAAAAATCATTATTCCTGAAAAAAGTTTTAATAAACGACCTTGGAACTCACTTAGTTTCCAATGACCAAATGTTATAACAGTTATAGCAACTATTATCATTAGTGGTATAACATAAATTATGTTGTAAACTAATAGATATATATAAGATGTAAATAAGTTCAGATTATTGGATGATAAGATAGCAGTATATATCACTGGTAGGTTAAGAGAACAGAGGAGTTCAACTGTATTTGCACTTAATGCCAAGATTATAGTTGCAATAATTAGAGAGGGAATCGATGTTATTTTTACAATTTTTCTCATTTGTTTATATAGTTTTGATTTTTGGCCATCTGGTATACTTGCTGAGGGTCCTTTTTTAAAGAAAAAGTAGTCTTTAACGTTTAATATTCCAAAGATAATTGCGATAATTCCTGCAATTATTGTTATGATTAATTGTTGTCCTGTGAATATAAACGTTTGTAACAGTAAAAGCATTATTATAAAATATATAAAACCTGAAAAAAAGATAAAAATGCTCCCAATCAGTAGCATTCTTTTTCTTGATCTAGTATATATAATAATACTTAGTAAGAACAATAAAACAAAAAATGAACAGGGGTTAATACTATCTAGCGCAGCTAGAATTATTGTTATAACCGGCAGGGATAATTCTGAAAGAACTAATTGTCCAAAAGGTGTAGGAATAATAAACTTCTTAGTTTCTTCTTGGGAACCCTCGGAGTAATTTCCAGATAAATGCATTTCAATTGATTTTTCAAGAATTTTATCTTCAGTGTTTATTATATCTGAAGAAGTTAAAATGCTGTTGTATTTATCTCCTGCAGATAAGTTTTTTACGACTATACCTGGTGCTGTCTTAAAACCATATGATGAAAATTTATTGTAATTGTATCTATATTTATCTGAGTAATCAATTTTATAAGTTTTTATAGTTATATTTTTTCCATAAATAGGCAATATGTCATTTTCGATTCTTCCTATGGCCTCATTGCAAGAATCACACTCACTACTATATATAAACAATTCAATTAGAACATCTGTATAATTACCGGTAAGATGTTTTTCAAGTTCATTTTTTAATGTATCTTGTGTTGTATCATTATATGTTAAATAAGAATTATATTGCTCTGCAGAAGTATTTTTAATTACAACAATAGGAGGAGTCTCAAAACCATATTTTCTCATTTTATTTAAATTGCTATTGTTAGTAATATCATAGTAATTAATTGTTATATTTTCTTTATAACTCTGATTTAGTCCATGAATTATTAAATTAATTTCTTCACATTCTGAACAATTTACATCTGTATAAAAGAATTCTAAAAAAATTTCCCGTTTTTCAATAATATTTTGTTTTTCATCAAAGTTTGGTGTAATATAAATTAATAAAGATAAAAAGTATATAATAATAATTAATATGGATGCAATTTTGTATTTATTCATTAGTGTAATCGTCCAGATTTATAACAAATGGGAAGTTTTTAAGATATTTAAATTTTTACTTTAAAAGAATAATAATTTTTAACGAAAACATTAATATTTTGTTAGAAAAAGATTTTATTTGTTTTCAATTAGGTTTTTTAGTTCGTCTAAATCTTTTCTTATTATATTTATTTGCTTGATTTTTTCTTGTTCAAAATTATTAATTATTGTATTTATATCACTAGTTAAACTATAGATATGGACTGGTCTTCCTTTTCCTTTCTTTTTAAGATCACGTTTGTTTATCCATCCTCTCTTTTGTAGTTCATGCATTGCAACTGATACTTCTGGTTGACGTAGGTTTGCTTGATGCTCTATTTCTGCACTTCTGCATTCCTCTGATTTGGATATATAGATTAGTGTCTTTGCAAGGTTTCTTGGCATTCCCAAATCTGCAAATATCTTTACGATTTTTTCATCTTGAGAATTAAATTTATAATATTTGTTTTGGTTCATATTATCAACCTTACCCTTTTTATTTACAATTTTTATTTACAATTTTATAATATAATACTCCCTTATAAATATTTCCTTTTAAATAATAATGCCTAGATTATTCTAAAAAACCGAGTGCTTCCTCCATACGACCCATCTCGATACCCGTAGTTAGACTACCAATTATAGCACCCTTGGTATTTGCAAC
>JALHTX010000300.1 GCA_022866015.1 Thermoplasmatota archaeon | reverse complement strand
GATATTGGGGCATTTGAATATGGCTCTACTAAAAGCACATCTGTAGTTACAGAAACACCTAAATACAACACAAGTGAAAACACACCAATGGATACAAAAACAAACGAATACGATACTGATGAAATTACTGCTGTGGAAATTAAAAATAACCCAGTAAATAAACCAGCCATCAATGGTAAGATTAACGGAAGACCGGGTAGAGAAAATGTATATAAATTTGTCTCTACTGATCCAGACGCTGATGATGTAACATATTGTATCAACTGGGGAGATGGTACCAAAGAGGTTCGGATTGGTCCAACTCAATCAGGTGTAGAAGCATATGCTACTCACACATGGTTTAAAAAAGGCAATTATATAATCAAAGCTAAAGCCATAGATGCTTATGGTGCTGAGAGTGATTGGGCAACATTTAAGGTTAGTATTTCAAAGGCACACATCAATAATCCAATTAATCATTTATTCTTCAGTATAGCGGGAATTTTTTCTTTCTATTTAAAAAAATACTAAACCAATTACTATAACTAAAAAAACCAAGCTCTAACTCTTTTTTCTTTTTACTTCTATTGATATAAAGATGTTTAACAAATTGTTGTTTTTATATCAACTGGATAAAATTATATCTTTTACCGGGAATTTTATCTGTAATCATATGTTTAAAATCCCTTCTCCTGCACAATGGTAGTATATAAAATTTACAAAGCGTTTAGTTGGATTTATAAAGGTCTCATTATTTCTAATTCTTAAAATAACGGGACTAATTAATATGTCTGAACAAAACCCTGATTTTAAACAACCACCCTGGGTTTACGGTCCAAAAGAAACTATGGACTGGATAGAAGCGACGCATCCAAGCAAAAAAAGGGAAAAAAAATCCCAGAAGAAGAGCAGTGATAACATATTAATAAACCCACACATTCATTTGGATCTTGATGTGGAACAAACAAAAATAAATCCACCAACTGTTTTTTCAAGGTTATCATCAAAAATTACAGGAAATACATTCGTAGAAGAACATCTTGATCTGCTTTCAACTTCTGAAATCATTTTGAGAGGACTTGCCAAAGTAAAATTCCATCATACCGTTAAAATACTTATTGATAAAAAAATAAGGTATGATAACCCAGAGATTATCTCTGATCTAAAGAAATCTATAGATATTTTCAAAGGAATTTCTATTGATACCAACCAAAGTAAGCTCTTCGAAATTACTGCTGTTTTGGATGATGTACATAGATGTGTTGTTGAGATAAAAATCAAAAAAGTTCATTGGAGAAAGGAGCATACAATTGATATTTTTATGAAAGGAATAATAAAAGAAGAATCATATCATACATTTCTTAATTATCTAAATGAAAAATTAAAAGTTAAAAAAACTATCTTAAAATGAAATTCGTGGATGAACGTAAGTAAAATACATAATTATTAAATTAATAAGCGCTTGTTCAACGCTGCAAGATTTAGAGTCTTGTACTTAGTATAGGGCGAAGGGATATTAACCCTATTTTACTGGTAAAAAATAATTTTTTACAGTTGTTTACCTTTGGGTCAATGAAGGATATTTTTATCTAATGAAAAACTTTTAAATTAACCTAAGTTATGTGAACCTATACTTTGAGAGAAGACGGAAATAATGGAAAATGCGCTATGTTGGAGAGGTTTGATTGAATCATGAATTACGATGTTGTCATAGTTGGTGCGGGTCCAGCTGGTGCAACTGCTGCAAAATTCCTAGCTGAAAAAGGAGAAAAAGTTCTCCTCATCGATAAATGCTCATTCCCAAGAGATAAACCATGTGGTGGTGGGTTATCAATCAGAACTCTTAAACGATTTAACTACATCCCAAAAGATTTGATTGCTTCGTATTCATTCAGTGGCAGAATCCATTCATCATCTCTAAAATATCAGGTCAAATTACATAATGATGAACCTATTGCAGCATTTGTTCTCAGAAAAGATTTTGATAATGGACTCCTGCAACTTGCAATTGAGCAGGGAACCACTTTTATAGAAGAAAAAACTGCTACAGATGTCCATATACTTCCGGAAAAAGTAAAAATCAAATTGAATAAAG
>JALHTX010000299.1 GCA_022866015.1 Thermoplasmatota archaeon | reverse complement strand
TACATCCGAGATCAACCAAACCACCATAAAATTACAGTTGTTGATGATCGGCAACAACGATTACTATCCAGAGCCGCCGAGTTAGATACGGCAAGACCGTAGGGCTTGCTGAGGAACGAAGGCGGAACGGGATTATAAGGGGGCGCTGCCCTTATTTCATACAACAAGGTAATTACTCATTATCTCTAATATATCTTCTTGATATTCACCAATTTTTCTAATGCTTTCAACTATATAACTAATAGATACTGCAATAATACCTTTTTGTTGTAGTATAAGAGTATTAATTTATTCATATATTTTTTCTAGTTTTTCTATTGATTCAATTTTTTCGTTTGATTCTCTAATGTCTTTTCTGAAAAATGCATTTATGCTTTTATTAAAAAACCAAAAAATTTATTATCATTAAACTATTCCTGCATCTAAGATGCAGGGGTAGCCAAGCCTGGTCTACGGCGATAGACTCAAGATCTATTCCTGAAGAGGTCCGCGGGTTCAAATCCCTCCCCCTGCACTTATATTTTAACTTAAATGTCCCAACTTATTTAGTTTCTAAATCCATTTTTTCCTCCCGTTCCTCAATTTCAAAAACAATTGTTTGTTTAAAAACTTCTCTTTCTAAAAAATATGTTTTTTATGAAATGCTTGAGAAAGAGAAATATAAAAGATAAAGAAACAAAAGATTAACTATGTACCAACTATTTTTCTTTACCAGCTTCCTTTATAAAACAAGTTATTTCTTTATTAGTTTCTTTGAAGTATATTTTTATCTTTTGCATACTTGTCTTCCTCATATAAAATATTATTTTCCCTCTATACTATAATTTCATTGATTTTGAATTTCTTTTTTCCTATTCATTTGTTTGTCTATTTCAACTGTATTTTTATAAAAATCATAACATTTTGGACAAATTATTTTTCCACTAGGAAGTTTATAATATTTTAACCATAATGTTTTACTGCAATTTGAACAATTAAATGTCGAGTCTAATATACTCATATTTTTTTCCCCAAATCTTTAGATTTTTTTATTTAATTAATAGTTGGTTTAACATCATTATTCTTTTACCAGTTTTTTTTATTTTTTTATCAATTGCGCCCATTCTATTAAAGCTTATTTTCATAATTAACCTCAAGTTATACTTTCTTGACAATAGTATTTAAATATTTGCTGTCATTTTTTTATAAATAATATTTTTTCAATTTGTCATTTTGATAAATAATTGTCGTATTTGTTTAAAAACTTCTCTTTCTAAAAAATATAAATATTATGGGTTGATTGATTGGTATTGGAGCGGATGGAGGGTAGGAATAAAGATAAGAAATGCGTACCAATCAACTCCCCCAAATTAACAGACGGGAAATATGTTTATTTTATAAACTTTACTATATAGCAGCTTGTTCGTTATCGTTTTGTTGAAAAAACAAGTATAGATGAGGAATAAAAAATATTTATTTTTTTCTCACTTAAAACATGATCTCTTTTTTTTTACTTTAACATTTTTTTTCATATGTTCCCGCATTTGTATTTCCTCATCGGTAAGTAAATCGTGTTCATTCTTACCTTCTCTTTTAGCTTGACTTACTTTAATAAGTATATCATTAGTTTTCTTCAAAGAATCCTCTGGGTTATTAAAGTCATCAATAAATTGAAACATATGTTGAAAACTGTAAATCACTCTTTCTTTTTTTTCCTTTTTTGGTTTATTCTTACCGAATAACATATTTTTCAAATCCTGCATAAATTAATCTTTAAATTATTGA
Organism: Thermoplasmatota archaeon; assembly: GCA_022866015.1. Taxonomy (GTDB): domain Archaea; phylum Thermoplasmatota; class E2; order DHVEG-1; family DHVEG-1; genus PFL35. Next base: position 5,489 of record JALHTX010000299.1, on the reverse strand, counting down.
AATGTTTTTTTGATAAAAAAATTTTATTCCTATATTTCTCCATGTATACTGCATGGATGGAGCATATATGCTCTATATATAATGTAGATAATATAATAATATAATATATGTTACAAGTTGGTGAGGTTTGATATAATATGAAAAAAAATACTATTGATATGGCAATTGATAATCTTGAGGATATATTAAGAGAGTTGGACGATGTTAAAGGACGTATTGAGTTTAATTTAGATTTATTGAAAGAAACTAAAATTTAATTTATTCTTTCTTTATTTTTTTTAATTAAAATCAATATAAAAAATCGTTTTAGGAGGAGATTTAGACTTACTGTTACAAGTAAAAAAAAGTAAAAAAGGGAGTTTTAAAAACCTCCAATTAGTTTTGCTATTAATGCCATTATTGGTGGGATTGGCGGTAAAATAAACCATGGAATCATTTTTGTTTCACCTCCTTTTTTTTCTTATCCATTTTTTTTCACCTAATTCCATTAATGAAATAAATCAAGATAAAATGTGTTTTAGAAAATATGTGCAAAACAGGAATTATTTACTGTAAAAATGATATTATGCACAGTAAAATGAGATTGCTATTCATAAGATTTAAATTAAGATAATCTATTAAATGTTTTAGAGGGAGGTAAATAAAATGAATAACAGAATCAAATCATTATTGATTATAATGATTATAATACTATTTCCCTTTAGTATTATATCTAATGCGAGTATTATCAACCACTCAATCAAGCAAGATATAGTATATAAAAACACAAATAAAGAAATATATCTAGGATATGCAAAAATTATTGGGAATGGGAGTAATAGTACTCTTCAGGCTGTTGCTGAGAATAGCCTATTAGTAGGTATAGAGAATAAAACAAATTATGTTGATTTTTACATTAACTATGATATGAATTGTAGTGGTGATACTGATAATGGTCAGATATGGTTGACAGTAGCAATAAATGGTCAAAACATGACGCCTGCTCTTGCCACAACATTTACTAATAAGAACGGTACCCTAAAAATAGCAGATATACAAGTTAATAAACATGACTCATTTCAATTCATAATAGAAGTAATTTATGCTAATGCAATACCCTTTTATACAAACCAAACTCTGGCTATAGGTGCAGGAGTTGTTAGCAAGTCCACTAAATATTTTACAGATTCAAATAATCCATTTTATCAAATTATAGATAATTTAGTAAATCGTTTTCCTTTCCTTGAAAAAATACTAAACCAATATTACTGTAACTAAAAAACCAAACCATCTCTTTTTTCTATTTTTTTATGCATTTAAATAATTTCGAACTATTTTTAACGTTTTAATCTTAATAGGTAACATTTGTTTCATCTTAAATAAAAAAATTTATAAATACTTAAATATTTGCTTTTTATAGCAATTTTTTCATTTGCATTGGGGTTTTGTTGGTACTAACTACCTCTTACAAAACCCAATGCCCCCATTTTTCTTTTTTTATGCATTTAAATAATTATATATACTAATTTATCTAATTTTTTTATGATGTATTTGCTATTCATAAGTTTTAAATTAAGATAACCTATTAAAATTTTGATAAGGGCGGTATAATTATATGGATATTGTTAATGCTATTCTAGCTATTGGTTCAATGGCAGGATTAATTTCATTTTTTTATGTTATGTTAAAAGATTTATTTTCTTGGTTAAATTCACCAAAATTAAAAATATTATCCCTCGATCCTCAAACTGATCAAATTCGACTTTTAGTAAAAAACGATGGAGGCAAAGTAGCAGCAATTAATGCTATGGGCAAGGTAACAATTAGAAAAATAGAAAAAGGTGATATTTTAGGTACAACAAACGAAATAAAAAAAATAAGAAATAATAAAAAAGACGGTGCAAATTGGAAGGAAACAGATGATGCTCATCTTAGAGCAGAGGAATGGCAAACTGGAATTGAAAGTGAACATCTAATTTGGGCTACATCGCCGTGTAATATAAGTGTGACAATAATGCCAAAATCCGAAGAACGCCTCCAATTACTTTTTAGTGATGGACCTTATGCAAAAATTGCCTCAGAAGATTTTAATGTATGTAGAGCTCGTTTACGTCTTGATAAAGATAAAAAATATTTTGGATGCGCCTATATAAGTGCTGAAAACGCAAAACCATCTCCATATTTTTATTTTAAGATTTCTCTTGGGGAAAATAATAAAGCTAAAGTTGAACGAATTATCGTACCTAAAAATACCAAACCAGATGATTTTTTCCTGCATTTAAATAATTTTATATACTAATTTTCTATTAATGTGTTTTATAGTAGCATTATTTTTTTATTAATAGTAAAATATATAATTCTGGGCAGTTAGGAATTGGCACTTATTCCCTCCCCCTGCACTCATATGTTTTTTAACATGAGAAAATAATCAATTTATCAAATCTCTCAACAATTAATTAGTGACAAGAGTTAAAAGTTCTATGGTTTAATAAATGTAAATTTTTAATATCGGCATAGGCATCATTAATTGATAAAAGAGGAGAACATGACATGAAAAATCTAAGAAAACACGGAAAATCACCTTTTCAAATTGCTGTTATCCATGGTGGTTCAGGGGCTGCTGGTCAAATGTTCCGAGTAGCTCAAAAAATCTCACATAATTACGGGATTCTTGAACCATTACAAACATCAACCTCTATCGAAGGACAAATTAAAGAATTACATATCATTTTGGAAAAATATGGTTCAAAACAATTTATACTAATTGGCCATTCATGGGGAGCTTGGCTTGCTTTTCTTTATGCTTCAAATTATCCTGAATCAGTAAAAAAAATATTATTAGTGAGTAGTGGTCCCTTTGAAGAATATTATGCTTCACAGATAATGGATACCCGGCTAAGTCGTCTAAACGATAAAGAAAAAATAAAACTCAATAAGCTCATAGATGTTTTAAATAATCCTTACGGAAAAGACAAAAATATAATTTTTTCAAGATTAGGAAAGTTGCTTTCTAAGACAGATTCTTATTTACCATTATACTACTCTGATGAAGCAACAGAGTATCGTTATGATATTTTTCAAGGGATATGGAATGATGCTGAAGAATTAAGAAGATGCAGAAAATTATTGATGGCGGGAAAACGGATACAATGTCCTGTTGTCGCTATTCATGGAGACTACGACCCTCATCCTTTTAAAGGAGTAGAAGAACCTTTAGCCCATTTACTTAAAGATTTTAAATTCATTCTTTTAAAAAATTGTGGTCATTATCCTTGGCTTGAAAGGGATGCAAAAGAGAGATTTTATAAAATACTTTATGAGGAACTAAGCTAAAACGAATCAACTGATTAGAATTTTTATCAATAATTATGTATTCAAGTTCCACCTCTACACTTTTTACATATCATAGAAATCATTTTATACAAAAATATTAAAAACTACTATAAATTCGGAAATTAAAAAATACCTTAAGTTTTATAACCAACGATTGTATTATACGTATATATAAAAAGAGGAGAGATGCATGCCTGAAACTCAGCTTAAAGAAGATGAATTATGTGAAACTGGTATAGAAAAACTAGATGAAATGCTAGGGGGCGGAATACCTACAGGAAGCTCTGTTCTTGTTGTAGGAAGTAGTGGTTCTGGTAAAACTACTCTTTGTATGCAATATTTGATAAATGGTGCAAAAAAAGGAGAACGTGGCGTTTTTTTCACAATAACAGAACCCTTGTTTAAACTTACTAAAAACCTAGATACCTTCTCATTTTATGATAAAAAACTTATAGAGTCAGGTATGGTAAACCTAATAGATCTAAGAATCATTACTGAAAGACTTGGTCTTAACACTGAAAAATATACGGTCGAAGATGCAAGTGCCCTTCTAGATATTTTAAAAGATATAGCAGATGAACTTAATGTTAAACGTTTGGTTATTGATTCAATTACTGCTCTTTGTTATAGGCTCCAAACACCTGAAATGATACGTGACTTTATCTTTAAATTAGGTTCATCTCTAGCTGCTATGAACTGTACAACACTTCTGACATCTGAAATACCACCCTGTAAATTCCAATATTCTCAATATGGTATCGAGGAGTTTATCAGCGATGGTATTCTATTTTTAGGAGATGTTGAACGAAAAGGTGATTTAATCCGAACATTCCAAATAGTAAAAATGAGAGGAACCGCACACGATAGAACAAAAACTGCAATGTTAATATCTACTAAAAATGGAGTAGAGTTGGAGACATTACTTCGTTCTAGAGAGTGAAAAATAAATGGTTAATATTTTAATTGATGGATTAATGGAAAGAATATCGAGTGCGATAGCTCTAAATAAATCCATAGGAATATTGTTACCTAGTCAAAATTATCAGGAATTAATACAAGCGTTATTTGAAAGAATAAAAAGTAAACCAGACGAAGCATGGATTTATGTAAGTGTTACAAAACCTTTTCTGAATATATCAAATCAATTACCTTTTATCACTGAAATAAAAAATATACGTTTTATAGATTGCATTTCAAGAACTGCAGGTATTTCAAATTCTACAAAAAACATTATTTTTATTGAAAGCCCAACTATGCTTGAAAAAATAGGCTTAGAAATAATGAATATCTTTAAAGAGGTAGATCCAAAAACAAAAAAATATTTAGTAATTGATTCTTTAACAAACCTAATAATATATAATGACCCTGAGATTGTTACCGAGTTCTTTCATAATATAATTAACAGAACCAGAGCAAGAGATATAAATATAATATCACTTGCAATAGAAGAAGAAGGGATGGAATGTTATCTAAACCGTTTAGTAAATCTAAATGATAAAATATTAAAGATTAGAGACTCGTTTATTTAAAAAAGGTAAATGATGAATAATGCCAAAAGAAGAATTTATAAGTACCGGCATCGAAAAACTTGACAAGTTATTAGAAGGTGGAACACCTAAAGGATATACAGTATTAATTCTTGGGACACCCGGTAGTAGTATTGAAATTTTAAGTAAACAATTAGCAACAAATGGTAATACTTTATATTTTGCTACAGATGAAACCGAGGAAGAAATAAAAAACACAATGCAAAGATTTGGATGGGTTAAAAACAATATTGAAGTAATAGATATTGCTTCCCAATACTCTCAATCATTGTTAAGTGAGGAACAAACACGTATTAATGTCTATGAACAAAAATCTAAAGTTAAACTTAAGGAATTAATTGAGATTAGCTCATCTAGTATACCACCAATTGCCAAAAGTAGAGAGGATTTCTTAGCAATACTATCAAACAAAATAAAAACCGCTGGAAAACAAAAAATAATCATTAATTCTTTAGATTTTTTTCTAAACCAATCTACTCAGGATGAAGTAATAAGAACTATTCATTCAGCAAAGATATCCAATATACAAAATAAAAGCGTTTTATACATTATTATGACTCGTGGCATTCATGGGGATTTATTTGAACGTAGAATGGAAGGACTTGCAGATTGTGTTTTAGAATTAGAAGT
>JALHTX010000298.1 GCA_022866015.1 Thermoplasmatota archaeon | reverse complement strand
TTTTAGAAATCAAAGAAGCCTCAAATAAATACCATTACAATCTTATAATACAAGTAATAAAAACTAACACATTTTCATTTACTCGCCATTTATCAATAAAACTAATATTCTTTGGTTACTACAAATAGATTGATTATTATCACAGAATGCCGCAGAAGTATACCTGAAGTTTGCTGTACCATTTATTAAGATAACAAAAACGTAATTTTGGTACTTATTATTTACATACGTGGTTACGAGATGGCTTATAAGATTATTTTATAAAGCCATGCCAGGGGGTTTTGTTCTATTTTCTAAAAAACTCTATATAGTTTGAGTTTGTTTAAAATCATAATTAAACTAAAAAGAGGAGAGAATAAATGACAATTAGAATTACAAAACAAATGAAAATCCTGGAATTAAGAAACAAGAGTTTGTCGATTAGAAAGATAGCTAAAGAGTTGCATATCTCGAAAACTACAGTGGTGAAATATTTAAAACTTTTTTCTCAAGGGTATAACCCCAATCAAGTGAACATTTATCTTCCAAAAAAGAAAACACCTCCATCTCTTACTCGACAAAATCAAGAAAAAATCCTTTTACCTGAATATAATATAGAGGATGAACCAGAATATCAAAACCTAGAGCATACTATAAGGTCATTGAATCAGCAAATAATAAAACTAGAAGAGGATAATTTACACCTTAATAAAGAAAATAATCGACTTCAAGAACAACTGGTAAGTAAAGATGAAGAAATAGAAAATAAAACAGAATTAATACAAGAACAGAAGAATCAGCAAATAAGCAAACCAGAAGAGGATAATATATACTTAAAGAAAGAACTTTATCGATACCAAGAACAACTGGTAAGTAAAGACGAAGAAATAGAAAATAAAACACAATTAATACAAAAACTGAATGATGATATTAAAATTATGAGTTTACTAGGAAAATTAGACGGAAACATACAATATAATGATCAAATAACACATGAGTTGGACCAAATTAATACGATATACGATAAACGTATGGATAAAAATGAGATACAAAATATGATTTCAAAAGAGATCCAAGCACGCTTTAATCAAAATCCTCAGTCTATTGCGATAGATACAATAGTGCAAAAAGAATCTGATGCAAAAAAGCCGAACCTTATACAAAATCTTGAAAAAGTACAAAAACCTGATCTTAATTTTAAAAAAAGCAGCGATAATGAATACTCATTAGGAGTAGATGTTTTACAAATAGGGGTTCTATCGTTTATATCATTATTTAATGGTATACAAAACGGTTTAAACAATGATAATCAAATTATTTTGTATAAATAAAATCGTATAAATCCAAGAATAAAAAGGAGAAAACAATGATACCACATAATAATTATTTATCTTGGATACAGGATGCTAATCGATATTACCAAGAAGGTAACTATTGTAAAGCTCTTTCAATCAACACAATGGGTTTACAAAATGATCTATCAAATCCTTTGCTGCTATCAAAAAAAAAGGTAACACGTTATATAAACTCTAGCCATACGAAGCAGCGGATCTAGTTTATGCAGAAGCGTTGAATAATAGTATCGAAGTAGTAATCATTTATAAATATATCCTAGAGAATTCTAATGATGTTGAGGCTAACCTCTAGTGGTTATAAGATATATAACACTCATTGTATCAAGTTGATATACTCTATGAAGGACTGTTACCAGATTCAGCAAACACGTTGTGGAAAACTTGCCAATCGGCTTGGTGTCGAACTCTGGGATTGAGAACAGCTTCTTGCGGAGATGAACACAATTCAAGGTAATCATATTGTTGATTGCGACCACGATCTTTCTCAATAAAAATA
>JALHTX010000297.1 GCA_022866015.1 Thermoplasmatota archaeon | reverse complement strand
ATAGGAACGGTTATTACATTTGAACTTCCAGGAGACGTTTGGACTTTATTGCAAATTGGCCTTGGAGGATATGTCGTAGGACGATCCGGTGAATCTATCGCGCGAACGATGGCAAACAAAACAATAACAAAGGAATAAAAATGAGAAACGATTATAAAATAAGACCAAGAGCAGGATTTGCAATGGGTGGCAAAGCTAAAAAAGGTGGATTTCCAGATTTAACTGGTGATGGTAAAGTAACTTTTAAAGATGTTTTAAAAGGTAGAGGTGTCATTAAGAAAAAAGGTGGCATGGTTAAAAAAGGTAAAAAATAATGGGTGATATTTCTTTAAGAGGAAAAGGTAGAGCTTTTTTAAAACATGGTGGTAAAGCTATGGATGAATCTAAAGCTCATGAAGGTATGGAATCTATGAAAATGGAATCTAAAGAAACTGGAATGGAAAAAAAAGGTTTTAAAGAAATTAAATCAGGTAAAATGGTTAAAGTTGATAAAGGTGGACCAGTAAAAAGAGGTATTCTTATTATTGTAGGAAATAAAGATAAAAAATCTAAAGAAATGAAAAAAGGTGGCCAAGTTAAAGTTAGCAAAGTTATGAGAGAATTTGAAAAAGGAAAATTACATTCTGGTAAAAAAGGACCTGTTGTAAAATCTAGAAAACAAGCAATAGCAATAGCTCTTTCAGAAGCTGGAATATCTAAAAAAGGTAAAAAATAATGGCTAAACTTTGCCCAAGGGGAAAAGCAGCAGCAAAAGCAAAATTTGACGTGTACCCAAGCGCGTACGCGAACATGTACGCGAGTGCAGTTTGTTCTGGTAAAATAGTTCCAGGTGGACGTAAAAAGAAAATGGATGGTGGAAGTATTTCACAACAAAGAAAAATGGTATCTAATTATAAACAAGGTGGTGTTGCCAAAGGGTGTGGTGGTGTATTAGAAAATAGAAGAAAAGTTACAAAAAAATATTAATATGGGTTTAAGAAACTGGGTTAAAGAAAATTGGGTTGATATTGCAAATAGAAAATCTGATGGTTCTTATCCTAAATGTGGAAGAAGCGGTGGAGAGACAAGAAAAAAGTATCCTAAGTGTGTGCCTATAGCTAAAGCTAGAGCTATGAGTAAAGGTCAAAGAGCTTCTGCTGTTAAAAGAAAACAACAAGCCTCTAACGTAGGACCAAAACCTAGTAATGTTAAAACATTTGCTGGAAGAAAAGATATGAGAGCTGGAGGATTAGCATGAGTGGAGAAAAATTTTATAAACAAGAACGAGCAAGACAAAAAAAATTTAGAGAAGCTGAAGAGAAGATGAATAAAAGAGTTAAAGAAATTGATGATGAAGCGACTGAATTTGAATATTTAAATTCAATACGTCCAGAAGATTCTACTGCAGATCCTATGAATTTTAAAGATGGTGGGTTAGTTAGTAGAGGACAAGGAAGAGTTATTAAAACTAAAAAAACTAAAATATATTAATGGGTGATATTTCTTTAAGAGGTAAAGGTAGAGCGTTTAAAGATTGTGCAGGAAGAGATTCAGAATGTAAATTCAGTACAAAAATAATTGATGAACCAGTTAGAAAAAAGTTAGCATCTGGATCAACTCCAGCATGGCAACGTAAAGAAGGTAAAAATCCAGCAGGTGGATTAAATAGAAAAGGTATTGCATCTTATAGAGCCGCGAACCCT
>JALHTX010000296.1 GCA_022866015.1 Thermoplasmatota archaeon | reverse complement strand
TTCCTGCCACGTATATTCAGAATCATTATACATTACAAGGAGATTTGTTTTAACAACTGATTGATCGAATGGCAATGAAACGAAATTCCACTTATTTAAAAGATCTAAAATATATAGTTTTGATTTAACCGAAATATTTTTCGAGATACTGTCATTTTTTCCATTATCATCAGTTACTGTTAAAGTAATAGTGTAATTACCACCTGTTGCGTATAGATGCGTTGGATTCTGTTCATAACAGGTGTTTCCATCGCCGAAATCCCAGGTCCAGTTAATAAGATCAGTGTCGTTAGATAAATCTGTAAAATTAATCGTTGTATTGGAGAAGGGATTAAGCGGTATATAACTGAAATTTGCAGTAGGTTCTTTATTTAAAACAATAATATTAAATGTTGAAGTATTAGAAGCTCTAGTATAATTATCAGTTACTGTTAATGAAACACTATAGTTACCATCTTGGGCATAACGATGAGTGAAATTCATAGATTCTGATGTATTGCCATCACCAAGGTTCCATTGATAAGAAACATTTTCTTCATTGTAAAAGTTATCAAAAAAGCTATGAGGAAATGTGGAATCTGAGCCATCTAAATATGTATAATCTCCTGCAACAGGGTTAACTGGATAATTATTAAATAATGAAACCGTCTGTGAAGTATCCACAGTTACATTAATATCATTGTATATTATTTCAAAATCTCTATTTCTACCACGGTAGGATATATTCATGGAACAGTTCATCATGTAAGGTTCCAATGTAAGATAGATTGTTGCATTATCACTTATATTGACATTTGTAAAACCTGTGATATTTAATTTATTATACCAAGGGAACGCACTACTGAGATTCAGTATACCTTGACCAGTCGTATTTATTTCGATGTAGTAGGTTAGATTAGCTGGTACATAAAAACCACTAGTTATATTTGTAGTAACAACAGTTGCATCTGGTATTTGACTGGTGCCATTACTGCTAATAATCCTTCCATATTGATCAGTGATTGTAATATTAACTGTAAAATTCCCACCATTTCTAAACCATAATTTCGGATGAAAATCAAAACTGATATATCTTTTAACAAAATTTTTCCCCTCATCAAGAATTGTGCCACCAATTTCCTTTGCTTTGTCAAAGCCGTCATTACACCAATCCCAAACTGTTTCACCTGTATCATGGACTTTCTCAGGAAAATCTTCTACCAGGTCATTAGCGTATTTCCAAAATGGTTCCCATAGCTTCTTTTTAAGAGTATCAGCAATAGTATATATTACGACTTTTCCTTTCTCCCACCAGAGTAGATAAGGATCTTTAACAAGAATTATTTCATATGTTGATCCTAAATATTGAAATGTTTTTGATGCAAGATTTATTTTTCCGATTTGTGGAATACCAGGATAATTAGTATCATAGATTACAAGATTATATTCATTATCATTAATTTTATATGCATTCATAACTACGACAACATGTTTACCATCAATTATATTCAGCATAATAGGATAATTTGGTGTGCAGCTTAGTATTTTGTTTAATTCATTATTCATATCAGGTTTAAACATATTTGAAGGAATGTCAACTATAGCACCAACTTGATGACCTTTTATATCTCCTGCGACTTGATTTTTCGTATGAGCCCATGTACTTATACCAGAATTAGGTTTTAAGTAAGAATATTTCTTATATAAAATACTAGTAGCGGACATACCATAACAATGCCCTCCGATTTGTGTTAATGGATAGCAAATTCCACCGCCTAAACCAAGTGCCTCATCGGAAAGACTAGCTCTTAAATATCCGTCTATATTAGTCCAAATTGTTTTTTCATCCTCTTGGGTCAACCCCCAATTTTCAAAGGAAAATCCATCATCATATGTGCTAAAAGATGATTTATCATTAACCGGATCATTTATCCACAACTCATTATTATTAGGATTTGTATCTTCAGCACATATTATATATGCCCCTATATCCTCATTGTTAAGATTATTATAAATAGGAGATGCCACCCAATAATCAAGAACATTTGGGGGATTTACAGAAAAAGTCACATCTCCGGTTTCACCAGCATCTAATGTTATAGATGAAGGTATACCAACAATATTATGAATTGTTGTATCTATTGGTCCACCTTCTGGTCTAGTTAAATAATATTTACCAACATTAAAAACAACTGTCGCTGTTCCCTCTGCATTTCCAACATTTGTAATCTTTGCAGTGATGATCGTTGGTTGACCTTCGACTGGGTTTATAGGGGTGAATACTATGTCTGTAACCTCAAAATCAGGTTGATTTTCACCAGTAGCATATGTTTTAAAAGCTAAATCCAAATCGTAAAGAGGCGTCCAGACTGGTTCTGGACTGTCATCGTAAACCCATTGGCATCCCCGTAGATATGGATTGTTATCACAATAAAATATAATTATTGATTTGTATGGATCATTATGATGAAATACAATATAATATGTATTTTCCGGTGTGACCGTGATGTCGGGAAAATCAAAATCAATCCAACCAGATAAACCGGGGACAATTGATAAAGGCCGAGAGATACTGGTAATGTCATTACCATATAGATTATCACGAATTGAAACAATCATATTACCTGTACCTCCGGAACTGGTATGTTGAAGAAATAACTGTACACGTGTTAAAATGGACGATGTAGGTCTAAAAGATTGAGCCCATTGAACTTCATCGACAACTTCTGTACCTCCACAAATTTCCGTTTGTGATTGATCAACTTGATCTTGATTTTCACCACCTTGATTATATAAAGTTTGTATTTCAGACTCACTTAACGCTCTGTTGTAGATACGAGCCTCATCAATAATTCCATTGAAATGCCATCTGGTTATAGACCCATCCATTGAAAAGCAAAATGCTCCAATAAGTACAGGTACAGAAGTTTGCATAATTCCGTGTTGCCCTTTATTTGCTGAGTTATCAAGTTCTCCATTTAGATAAATTGATATAATTCCAGTGGAATAATCATAGGCTCCTGCAACCTGGTACCATTCGTTATCATTTACTACTGTTGAACCTTGAACATCATAATAATCATTGTATTCATCTATAAAATGAGTATACCCTTTTTTATTTAGTAATTGTAAGACATATGATCGGCTCCAATCAGTATTATGCTTTGAGATAATCGTTTCTCCACAATCAGGATAACCATCTCCCTGGCCTTGTCTTTTTACCCAAGCGGTTAACGTATAACTATCTGTGAGATCTAATGAAGATGAATCAGGGATATGCACTTTATCATCAATAC
>JALHTX010000295.1 GCA_022866015.1 Thermoplasmatota archaeon | reverse complement strand
ATAAAGGATGCAGTTAATAATTGTGAAGATGGAGATATCATAGTTGTTGGTCAAGGGACCTATAAAGAAAAAATACTAATCCCAAAATCTGTTACTTTATTAGGTGAAAACAAAGAAAAAACAATAATTGATGCTGATAAATTAGATTATGCAATATTCATAACTGCTGATTTTGTAACAATTAAGAATTTTACAATTAAAAATACTGATGATGTTGGTTATATAAATGCTGGGATTTATGTTAATTCAAACAATAATATAATTTCAAATAATAAGATTTTAAATAGTAAAATGTATGGTATATATGTTTATAACGGCTCAAATAATTCTTTTGTTGATAATTTTTTTTCAAACAATAAATTTGGAATTTATGCTGTAGGAATCGGCTATATTAAAATAAAAAATCTTAATATTTCAGATAATACTTGTTTGAATAACTCTGAATTAGGTATCTACTTAAAATTTTGTAATGATTCAACTATTAAAAACAATATTATTTCAGGTAGCTACTATGGATTACATATGCAATTCTCAGGTAAAAATATAATATCATTTAATTTGTTTACAAAAAACAACCTTGGGCTTTTTTTCTGTTGTGGGTCAGAGAATAACATTGTTTTTAAAAACTCTTTTATGGATAATTATGAATATAATGCTAAGAGTAATACAGAAAACCAGTTTGATTATCAAGGATTTGGTAACTTCTGGGATGATTATAATGGTACTGATAATGATTCTGATGGCATCGGTGATCAGGCTTATGTTATTTTTCATAATGAAATGATAGACATTTATAATCAAGATAGTTATCCGTTGATTGAAAGAATTAGATGATAAATTTGAGAGAATTAAAATTAAACATGATTTTTAATCATAAATTTATATAGATATCATTCAAAAAAAGATAACATTTTATCCATAAAGTTTAAATATTATGGTAACCACAACATTTGATACATAAAGCTTAAATATCTTGGCTACCATAGTAAATATATATTTATTTATCTGTGGGGGCAGGTTAAATGAAAAAATATGCGAATAACAGATTAAAATTACTGAAAAAAACAACTTCATTTTTAGTTGGAATATCAACATTTTCTTTTATTATAATGTTGTGTATTGTTCCTTCTATTGCTGTGGACGCTGAATTTCTAAATTTTAAATTAAAACAATCAACAGATACAGTAGATTGGTATTCTGTTGATGGTGATTTAAATACTGGGTTTTTTATTGAATTGGATTCATCTATTACATATAAATATATAGATGTAAGATATGGTTCTACAAATGTTGCTTTAAAACCGGGTATGCATGGTTTTAATTTAACTTCTTATCCTATTTACTTGTTTAGTTATTGGGATGATAAAGGTGTCGATTCCGGTGCAGCCAATGGTACATGGCAGGCTTATATGTGGAAGATTATAAATGGAAATGCTCCTATGTTTTATCTAAGCGTTAGTTCAAATCAAATGCTTTCTTTAGTAGACGGATTGATGTATGGTTTTTTTGGGGTCATTGATTATCTAAAAGTCAATGGTGATTATCCTTTGGGTGCTTATTCATTTGTGGGAAATATTACCTCAATTGATAATGATATATCAGTTCTAAGGGTTGATTTAGATTTTGTTAATGATATAAATAATATTGACGGACCAACTTTGATAAGCTTAAATATAATTAAATCAATGGATCGGTCACATTGGTATGCACAAAATGGGTCGCTTTATTCTTTTTATTCATGTCCAGTGAATTTATCTGATACCCATTATTGGTTAGAAATTAATACTGCAACTGTTGATGGAGTTTTAAATAATGGTTATTATGGTTTCTATCTTACTAGTTATCCGTCTGGATTTTTTGCTTATTGGGCATCAAAAGGTGTAACTGCTAGTTCTACCCCTGGTACATGGCAGGCTCATATGTGGAGGATTATTAACGGTGAAGCCCCAAGTTTTTATATCAATTATTCTTCAACTGATGGTTTTTCTTTTATAGATGGTTTATATAGAGATTTTCATGGATATAGCCTGGATATGCCTTATAGAATAAATGGTGATATAACCAAAGGTATGTACAGTTACTCTGGAACTCTAACAAGTACTCTAGGAATTGATTCAAATTTAATTGAGATTGATCTTTCATTTATAGATAATGAATTCTATCAAATCTGGGTGGATAATAACTATGATTCAGCTACACCTGGATGGGGAGTAGACCATTTCAACAAAATTATAGATGGGATAAACGCCTGTCCAGAAGGAGGGATTGTACTTGTTGAACCTGGAAGATACAAAGAATTACTCAATATAAATAAGGCAATTATTTTACAATCAACATGGGGTCCAACTGCGGCTTTTATAACAGATCAAGATGCAACTTATTCAGAGTTACTTGCAACAGATGGATATACTGTCAGGATAAATAATAGTCATGTTTTATTGTCCGGTTTTGGTATAGAACGTTTTGAATCAGTTGAAAGAACCGCAGCAGTTGGAAATAATGTTGATACACTCTTATCTCATGTAGAAGTCAATGATTGTGATATTGAGTCGTTTT
>JALHTX010000294.1 GCA_022866015.1 Thermoplasmatota archaeon | reverse complement strand
TTTTTAGAGGATTTTTTTATTGTGGATATCCTCCAATCATTAAACTTGGATCTCCAAGTAGCGGCCATTGCTGGACTGTTTGCGCATCAATTGCATCCCAACCTAGATCTGGGTACCACCAGCATTCAGGAAGTGTAAAATCCTTGAAAGTATTAACATAACTTGTCAGTGTTTGCTGATAGACTTGGCCAAGCGTCTGATATTCTTCTTGTCCGTAGTGTTCTCCATATTGTTTAAAGAACTCTGAGCTTATCCATCCGTCACCTGCTCCTATAGTACAGAATTCACCTTCCCAACCCCATCCAAGACCAGTATTACCCATAGTAGCAATTGAACCAGTATCGGGAAGTTGAACCAAATACCAGCTCCAGCATTGTGGAACTACTTCGATGCCGGTCCACATCTGATTGTTTCTTCCAAGCAGTATTGTAAAATAATTTATTGCTGATGGGATTAATGACACGGTAAAAAGGCTATTATGACAACCACCAACAACCGTGATTGGAAACATCCCATTATTTGATAGTTCTTTCATCGGCCAAACAGGTCGCTCAGAGATAAAAGGGGGATATGATCTAAGATGTGATACCCAAAGACCTTGGATTGTTGCATATTGACGATTTCCAGGGATTCCTGGTTTTTGATCTTGCCATACTCCTGGGCTACCATGCCCAGAGAAAAATACGAATCCATATCCTTCGCTAAGAGAGTTTATCACACTATCTGGGCCAGTAAATTTCCCATTTGAGGTCCAGAGAATATTTGTGTCAAATTCCTCAGGCATATAATATAACGCTCCACCTCGACCATTTACTGCTCTTTCACCTGTGACCCATTCTCCTTCATAATACATGGGCATATTATTTCTCCAATCTGAAAACACAACTTCTCCTTGATTGTTTTCAACCCAGACATGAATATTTGTTAAATTTCCATAAGGTTTAGGATCATAAGATTTACCACGGATGATTAATACGCCATTAACATAGGAAACATTACCATACCAAAAAAGATCATTGCAATAAGCTTCTCCACTAGTTGGTTGATAGGTTACATCTGTATTACCAAGAATGTTTCCCTCTGAAACAGAGAGGATTTCTGCAATAGGTGGCGCAGGATATCCATTCTGTAGTATTGGATTGAGATGATCGTCATGATTAAAGGTAATTTGAGATGCGACAGTACGATTTAATGTGACATGAATAGCATCAACTGGTCCTTGATCTCCATCAGGGTTATAACTTTGTGCTTTAATTGTATAAGCACCATCTGCAAATCCCTTTGTATCCCATTGGATATTCAAATCAAATTGGTCAAGGAAACCATCTCCTGAGATAACTATCATTTTCTTAAACCAATCAGTTCCATAAGACGTTGTCTCATAGGTAATGATTTTATTCACTACTTCTTTTACTTCCTTAATATCTGAAAATGCTAATCTTCCCACTGCCACATCTGGTATAAGATCACTGATATCCTCAGGCCATTCGGCTAAAATACCATTTCCATTAGAATCCCAATCTTCAAATTCTCCACCTATTTTATAAATATCAGCATAGTAGAGATCTGACGGGAAGCCTTTATCACCATTTTCATCAATATTTGAGTATCTAACAGGAATATACCATCCAGATGCTCCAATGTTAGCATTATCTCTTGCCTTTGAATAAATAGTAGATTTTAACCCACCCGCAAGAAGAACATATTTAATATTCCATTGTTCAATAGCATCCTTAATGAAATATTTGATTTTTTCAGCTTTATCAAAACCATCATACTTAGCATAAATATCTTTAGTTATTTTAAGCATGGTTTTAACGCCATAGCTGTTTTTATGGTCAATAAGAGGTTGTAATGCATCTGAAAAAACAGATGGTGCTATTATAACCATATCATAGGTAGTTGTTTGAGGAAACAGCTTTGATTCAGGTTTAGTGTATGTAATAGTAATGTCTGCATTTTCTGCAATAGTGATAATATTTTGTGCAGGAATATATTGGATAGGATACCAGTGAACTGCAACATAGGTTACATGATTAAAATTTTCATTAACTCCTACACCAACATTATATTGATAGCATTTAGATGGATAAAGCTCATTACTTTGGTATAATTTTTCATCCTTTTTAAGAGGTTTTTTATAATTCTCAATTGGCGATAATGGTAGAGGCGCAGGAGAAGGTTGAATCTGTTTATTTATGGTTTGTTGTATTGTTTCTAATGATTTTACTTGTACATCAATGTTTGTTGCACCAAAAGGAAGCTCAAATATCTTAGTAAATTTTGGAAGAATTGGTTTTCCCGGATTTAATAAAAATTGATTATTTTGAGGAAACGACACTCTTATGTATTGTTCTTCTGTCTCTTCAATAGTTAAATCATTTATTGATATTTTTAATGTTTGATGTGAAATTTCATTTTCATCATTACTTATTGGGTTTGTTGCGGCAGCCTCTAGTCCTCCAAAGACAAAACATAAGATGATCATTATTGATATTAGTTTATTCATAATATTCTCCCTAGATGTCTAAAATTAAATAACAAATGTTATATTTAAATCAATCGACAATTATGAAATAAATGCAACAAAATTAAAAATAAAGAGGTTAAAAACAACAAATTGTTAAACTGATTTCATTTCAACAAAAGCATAAATCCTTTCTCTTTTTCAGTCATAAAACGTTCTGATATTTGACCAAGTCTGTTAGAAACCTTTTCTAAACCTGGAAAATTATTATAAGATAAAAGATTTGCAAT
>JALHTX010000293.1 GCA_022866015.1 Thermoplasmatota archaeon | reverse complement strand
GTTTTTCTGCTTCCTCAAATATAGATTCAATTTCAGATTCAGCAATAAAAGGTAAAAAAGGCATTATTGCAATACCTGAATATATACCATTTTTGTTTAATTTTTCAACAATTTTAAATCTTTTTTTAGAATTAGGAACATTTATTTCAAAAAAATTTGAATTTTCATTTTTTAGACTAATAATACTTACTGTCACAACACAATTATTAATTTTTCTTAAAAGATCGATATCTCTTAGAACAAGATCAGATTTAGTTAAAACATGACAAGTAAAATCATGTTTTTTAATTATTTCTAAAACTTTTCTGGTAATCATATATATTTTTTCACAGTTTTGATATGGATCATTAACAGATCCAACAATTATTCTTCCTTTTGGCAGGTTTTCAAGTTCTTTTTCAAGTATTTCAACAGCATTTGTTTTAACAAAAACTGTACTATCATAAGATGAATCACAATAAATACAACCAAAATCACAGTTTTGATATAAATCAACTGTATAATCTCCTTTAAAAAGATTATCTTTTCTAGTAATTTTTTTAATAACAGAATCAACTTTTAATTCTTTTACAGGCATGTTTTTACATTTCCTTGGGTGCCGTGATACCCAAAAGATTCAAACCATTACAAAGAACAGTTCTTGTAGCCTCAACTAAGCCTATTCTTGCATTTCTAATGTCTTTGTTTTCTTCAGAAATCACTGGACAATCACGATAAAACTGATTGAAAAATGATGCTAATTCAAACAAATAAGAGGTAATGATATGGGGTCTGAAACTTTCACATGCCTCATCAATTATAAGCGGGAATTTTGCTATAGTTTTGATAAGTTTAACCTCTGAATCATGCGTTAAATACGAGGAATTAAATGTTTTGTTTTCAAAATTAGTCTTTGAAAGAATACCACATGTTCGAGCATGAGCATATTGAATAAATGGTGCAGAAAGTCCTTCAAAGTTAAGTGCTTCCTCCCATTTAAAAACAATGTCTTTTTCTGGTTGTACTTTTATAATGTTAAACCTTAGAGCCGCGATACCGACAATTTCTGCAATGTTTTTCATTTCTTTTTCTGAAAGCTCTCCTTTTCTTCTTTTTTTGACTTCAGTGTATGCTTGTGATATACATTCTTTTATTAAATCATCTAGATAAACTACTCTTCCTTGGCGTGTACTCATTTTTCCACCAGGAAGCGATACAAATGAATAAAAAATAACCTTTGGTATTTTCTTTTCATTTAATAAATTTAAAGCAATTTCAACTTGTTTTGATTCAAGTTTATGATCTTCCCCAAGAACATTTATTAAAATATCTGCTTGATTTGCTTTCCAAATATGATATGCTATATCACGAGTTGCATAAAGTGTTGTACCGTCGCTTCTGAGAAAGAAAAACTTGGTGTTTCTACCTTTTATCCCAAATGGTTCTAAATCTATAAATAATGCACCATTTTCATCTTTACAATAATCTGATTTCTTAAGTTTTTCAATTACTTCATCAACACTTTTGTTTTTAACAAAATTTGATTCAGGTATGTAGCTGTCTATTTCAATATTAATTCTTTTCATACTTTCTTTTATACCTTCTAGAACCGGGTTGTATGCTTTATGAACCATATCAAGTATTTTTTTATCTCCTTCTTCGCTTAATTTTACTATTTTGGATATTTCTTCTGAAACCTCTGATTTTTCTTTCATAAGGGTGCTAGCCATCTGATAGTAACCTACTGTTTTATGATCTTGTTTTTCATAATCATATTTTGGTATATCTTTTTCTTTTAGGTTATTAACACCCCACGCAAGTATTGCAACTTGTTTACCCATGTCATCTAAATAGAATTGTGATTCTACATTGTATCCTGCTGCTTTGAAAATCCTTGTGATAGTATCTCCTATAATTGGATTTCTTGCTCGTCCTACATGTAAAGGACCGTTTGGATTTGCTGATGTGTGTTCAACAATTACCTTTTTGTTCTTTTTTTCAAATGTACCATATTCTACTTTATTATCAAAAAGAACTTCAAAAGTGGATTTTTTTAGAAGTTCAAAGTCCAAATAAAAATTGATATATCCACCTTTAGCTTCAACTTTTTTTATCCATTTATCCTTTTGGATCTGTTTAGTAATTTCTAATGCGATATCATTAGGTGATTTTTTTAAAATTGATGAAAGAGTGAAACAAGGAAATGCAAAATCACCTAGTTCATTTGGTGGTATCTCAATTTTTATTTCACAGTTATATTTCAACTTTAATAGAGCATTATTTATTGTTGATTCTACACTTCTTTTAGCTATGTATAAAGGATATTTCATGCAGAATGGAAAATTGTAACATTGTTTAAAGGTTTTGTACTATCAAATAGTCGCAGAAAATATTAAATTTTATATAAACGAAATATATTCCTAACTTCTTAATGGAGGTTGAATTATGAAAATTAATGATAAAATAGAAATTAATAATCAAAAAATATTATTGGCTAGTATACTAATAGTTATTGGTGTACTTTGTAGGATAATATTACATGATTTTTTTAACTCGATAAATAACCCATGGGCTGAATTTGGTGTTTTAGATGTATTTTTTGTTATAGCTGCTGTTTCAATTATTAGTGCTATTCTATTAGGAAAATATTACACTATTGCAGTACCATTAATTGTTTTAGCTATAACTGATGGATTTTATGCATTTGTAAATCCTGTAAATATAGCTCTTTATCCAACATGGTTATTTTTGTTTACAAGTTCAGGGTATATATTTATAGCGTTATTGAGTTTATATACGAAGAAGAAATCAAAATTAAACATAATTTTTATACCAAAAATTTTAGGAGTAGGTATTCTTGGAGTAGTAATATACGATCTTTGGACTAATTTTGGTTTCTGGCTTAGTTATTCTAGAGTAGGTTGGTATCCGATATCATTAGAAGGTTTAGCTACTGTTTATATCGGTGGTATACCTTTTATGATTTGGCATATTCTTTCTACAGCTATTGCAATTACAGTAATTGTAATTCCTTTAGTTTATTTAACGAAGCATAAACTAATAAAATCAGAACCGATGTTAAAACCTGTTGAAAAATATGTTATTGCAAGTGCTACTTAATTTTTAATGGCTGTTAGTATTATATCAGCCATTATCTAAATTTATTTTTAAAAAACTTTATATTATAGAACGGGATAATGGAAAGAAATAAGGAGGAACTCTATGGCTATTGGTTTCGTATTGATAAGTGCAGCACCTGCACACGAACATGATGTATATAATAAACTTTCAAAAGTACCTGAAATAGTTGAGTTGCATCCATTATTTGGGGAATATGATTTAATTGCAAAAATAAAGGCTGATGACTTTGAAAAACTTGGGAAGATAGTTGTTGATAAAATTAGATCAATTGAAGGTGTAATTGATACTAAAACATTAACAGGTACAAAATTTTAAGGAGGAAAAAGATTAATGGAAGTAAATTTGTTAGCTCAGTTTTTGAGTATGATGGTGCTAGTATTCGGAATAGCAAGTATAATAGCAGGTATTTTTACTGCATATTTTGGCTCCGGTAAAAGTCGAATTGTTGGTGGAATATTAATTATCATAGGTATATTAGTATTCATCATATTCATGTGGGGAGCTGGATGGCTTGAAGGAATAATAGGGATACCCCAAGAAGGCATCTTATATTTTAAAAATACTATACTGCAAGGTGTTGTTGCTATAATAGGGGCTATCGTTGGAGCAGCAATTGCTCTTGGAATATTCCTAGTTGCAATAATGAAGGCATAGTATTTCATTACTAAACTAAAAATTTCTTTTCTTTTACTTTATTTTAAATATGTTTATATAGAACCTCTAAATCGTCATTTATATACTTAATGGTTAATCGTTGTCAGTACAAACAATCAATGACTTTTAAATTTATTTTGTTTTAATATTAGGGAAATACATTAATAACTCTTTTACATCGAAATCAATATAATTAGAGAATATTTCTTTATCCAATGCATCAACAACGAATATTCTAATTTTTTAACATTGAGTTCTTTTAATCCTTGGTACTGTTGCATAAAGGGTGTTGCATTAGGGGTGTTGCATTAGGGGTGTTGCATTTGAGGTGTTTTTCATTTTTCTCTATTTCTCCTAGTTGATTTTTCAGTAGGATAAACTGTAATGTTATCTGATTTAAATTTGTCGTTATTGACTTTATTTAGTAATTCTATAAAACTATTATTAATGGAAAGCAATTTATTCTCAATAGAAGTATAATAATATTTTACTTCACGACCATCTTTAGTAACTTCTTCAAGCTCTAAATTAAGAGATTGTTCTTTTTTAAACCAACTGTAACTGTTTTTATAATCAATCTTTACTTTAATTTTGTTTTTATTTTCTTTACATTCTTTTAAAGATATATGTAAATCAACATAACCATCATTTGGTATAGAAGCCACGTAATATCTATGTTTTATTACATCATCTATTAAAACATCAATATTAACATCTATGGCTACACCTCCATTATTCATTAGATATAATGACATTGGCTCTTCGCTGATAGGAAAACCTGTTCTTAATGCAAATAAAGGTTTAACTGAACCGATTCGTATTTTTCTTGTTTCTATTGCATAATATGCTGTGATACAAACAAGTATAAATGTAACAAATGCAGATACCCATAAAGGGTCTAAATTCGGTAATTCCAAATTCATTTTTTCGCCCTCAAATCAATTTCAACCTTGCGTTATCTTCATCTTACAATGAGGACATTCTATATAAGGACGATTTTTAATTGCTTTGATTATT
>JALHTX010000292.1 GCA_022866015.1 Thermoplasmatota archaeon | reverse complement strand
CTGTTGCAAGTTTCATATGGGTTCCATCAACACCTAAAGCAAATCAAACGATCACCTTTGATGCCTCAACGAGCAGCGACCTAGATGGTTCCATTACAAAATATGAATGGGATTGGGACAACAATGGCGTGTACGAGAAATCTCAAACCACTCCAACTGCAATAAATTCCTGGGCACAAGCAGGCAGCTATTCTGTCAAATTACAAGTAACGGATAATGGTGGTTTAATAAGCACTAAAACCATGACTGTTTCTGTGAGCAGTGTTGGTGGAAATGGCGATACAAACAGAAGTGGTGATACAAACGGAAATAGCAATACAAGCGGAAATGGCAATACAAATAACAAAGGAACACCTGGGTTTGAACTCGTCATTGTATTTGGTGCAATCGTGGTAGCAATGTTCCTTTTTAGAAAAAAAAGAATTGTATAAGTATCCAAATAAAACCTGTCTTTTTTTTCTTTTTATCATTTGATTCACACAAAAACATTAGGTTAAATCGAAGGATCGTTAGGAATCAACTATTTTCTTTAATAACTTCTATCGAAACACTTAAAAATGAGAAATATGAGGTGTAATAAATAAAGTCAGTATTTCATTTCTTAGTATTTTTCGCTACTTCTTCCTTTACAATTTTAATAAATCTATGCTGTTTACCATTAAGTAAGCATGGTACATAAATTCTCCAATTACGCATATGTTTCCTATCTAAATCTGAGCTGTGGATTTGATAATAGGACAAAGGATAAATTAATATCAATATGATAGTTGCAATAATCGCTACAATTAATGCAGCTGTAGGTATTAACGGATCACCAACTTTTCCTGAAAACGGAGTAATCCAAACCCCACCAAGTTTATATGGATGACCAAGCAAATCAGGAATAAATAATATATACATTAATGAGAAAATAAACAATAGCAGGACAAATCCGATTATTTCTTGAATAGATTTTTTATAAGTAATGTCTGAGATTTGGTTGTAGTCTAAGGATGAAAATTTAAAGGATGACCAACGAGATTCATCAAAACGATTTAGTAAGCGTTTATCAGTTGCATAGATCAAACTAGTCTTTGCGATTACCGTCTCATTATCTTGCAATCTATTTTGAACCCAAGAGGGAATTAAACTTCCTGGCATTATACTACCTTCCTGTCTGTGAAATATGATTTATCTAATAAAAATTTTTATTTTAATTAATTCTTTAGGTATTAATGAACAACTAATAATCTGTAAAATCAAAGCAATAGTACCAAAAATCATTCCTATAAAATCCATTGGTAACTCAGTTCCAGTCATCGAATAAATAAACGTTTCAATTAGAAACAGTATAAATATAAGACTTATTCCAACTATCCATAATAAACCAGAATTTTTAAAATTACCAACATCGGTGAGTCTTGATAGTCCTTCTAAGTTTTGATAGTAATACCATGCAGCAACCACTAAAATAATAAACACAATTATTGAAATAATTAACCATGCATAAAAAAAAGCTTCTGTAACAAAGTTGAGGGTTGGGAGATAAAACAGCATAATTGTTGGAAGAAGAAGCCCAATGCCCCACAGAATAGCATATAATGTATAATTAGAAATAAAAGATTTATTGTCTGTTTTTTTAAAAATTGAGTAAAGTACTAGACCAAAAAAAATTTGTCCGGTAATAAAAATACCAAATCCAGTGTAAAAATAAAGCGCATGAATTCCAATTATTTCACCGGTATCCGTAGCTGTAAAACCTATATTTAGAAATTCATACATAGTTATTAAAAATCCAATTAATAGTAAAAAAGAACCAATTATACCTAAAATTTTTTCATCTTTTT
>JALHTX010000291.1 GCA_022866015.1 Thermoplasmatota archaeon | reverse complement strand
TCCAGTACTTCTCCTTCTCTCAAACCTATGATATATGTTAATAATATATTTGGCGACAGTGCTTTACGTAAAAAACTTAAATGTCTGTCTGGATCCAGTTCATTTTCAAACAAGATTGCACTCACTATGCCTATGAGTATGTTTTGAGGTATAAATCCTAAAGATAAGCAGATTTGGGCTGCACCAATTAACCGCCCTTCTAATTCAAGCTTTCGCAGAGGTTCTCTTGCTACGCGGGAAATAGGGTCATACAGAAGCTCGTTGGAAAAACGCTGTATTTCTTTATCTGCATACCACTCTAAGAACGAATGGGGGATATCCCATTTTAACTTTAAGGAGGTGAGCATTTCAGACATGGCGCCTGTAACAATTTTTTTAATTTCTGGTATTTTCATAGCCTCATGTACATAATGGACACCAGCAAGAGCACCTAGATAAGCAGCAATAGCGTGTGGGGTATTATGCAGATAGAGTTTTGCTGTCCATTGTTTTCTGAGTTCAGATTTATCACAAAAATGAATGTTTCCTTTGATTCCCTTTGCCCCTACATCTACAAAAAGAATCCCATCTTCAGTAACAACAGAAACAGGATCCTCAGCTAAAATATCTGGTGCCGCAGTATTTGATGTTATAACATCAGGGATCGCAAAGTAAACCCTATCATAATTTAGAGCATTTTTTACAACTACGACTGTTTGAGGATCATTCTCACATAGAATAATAGGACATTTCATTCCTTTTAGAACACTTGCAGCTGACAAACAGTTGCGAGGGCCAACATTCATAAAAACAGCAACTGCATTGGAATGTTTAGAAGAAGAAAATTCTGAAAGGTGATATCCCTTTTTTACAGGAACTACCATTTTTTCCAATTTTTGGGCTTTTGCCCTATAAGTAATATATTGTTTTTCATGATTAAAACGATCAATTAATTCTTGGTTAATATCCACAAAAACAAATTCATATTCATTTAAATCAAAAATCCAAGGGAGAAAACCGCGACCAATTGCCCCTGCACCTACAATAATAATTTCGCTCATAAAGTCTCTCCTACGGGCCATGGTGCAAATTCTTCTTTCCCCAGTCCTAGTATTTCACTGCAGGTTTTATACCCATTTGCAACCTGTATTAAAAACCGATATATATGCCGCCCTACATCCTCAAGACTATTTTGGGTTAAAATCGTTCCAGCATTTATATCCATGTCCTCTTTTAGTTTTTTGTATAATTCAGAGTTTGAGGCGATTTTTATAGTGGGTGCTATTGAACAACCATAAACTGAACCTCTTCCTGTTGTAAATGCTACTAAGTTACATCCACCAGCTACTTGCCCTGTTACAGATACTGGATCAAAGCCTGGCGTATTCATAAAAATGAGTCCATGTTTAGTAATACGTTCCGCATAATCAATTACATGATTTATTGGTGAAGAACCACCTTTAGTTACAGCACCAAGGCTTTTTTCCAAGATTGTACTAATCCCTCCAGCAATATTTCCAGGAGAAAGATTGTTATTCATATTTACATTATTTTTTTTACAATAATCAGTCCACCATGAAAAAATTCGCATCAATTCATTCTGGTCTTCTTTAGATGCACATTTTTGAAGCAATAATTTTTCCGCGCCATGACATTCTGGAACTTCCGCAAGAACAATAGTTCCCCCACGAGATACTAAAATATCTCCCATAATTCCAATAGCCGGGTTTGCGGTTAGGGCAGAAAAGGTATCACTTCCTCCACAGTTCAGAGCTACATTCAATAAGGATACAGGAAGCTCTATGCGTTTAAATGGGGGCAAATTTGCTAATATATGCTCCACCTTTTCAATCCCAATACGAATAGCTTTTCTGGTGCCCCCAACATCTTGTATATTTACAGATTCAAGAAAAGTTTCATTGAACATACTTTTTGAGCCTAAATTTGTCATTATACTTTTGAGAGTTGTTCCTTCACACCCCAAGCCAATTACTACAGCACCAACAACATTAGGATGATCTAACCAACCAGCAATGGTTCGATTCAATATGGTATGAGCATAACCATCAATAGCTTGAGCACACCCACTGCTATGGATAACTGGAACAACTCCATCGATTCCTTTTTTTGAGAGGTCACTGTTCCTAAAATAGTTAGCAATTTCTTTAACCACGGTAGCTGCGCAGTTAACTGTTGAAACTACAACAATATAATTTCTAACACCTGCTCGTCCATCACTTCTTAAAAAACCTTTAAAAGAACTAGGAAAATTTTCCCTTTTTTTTAAAAAAAATGTTTGATTTTTGTTTAGATGCTTTTCAGAAAAGTCAATATCATCTGAAAATCTAATATTGTGTACATGCACATGTTCACCGGGCAATATCCTTTGATTGCTTATACCAATTGTTTGACCAAATTTTACAATTGGCTCATTAGCTTTAATTTCACTAATTGCTATTTTATGACCCTTAGAGACTGCAGTTTTCAGTCTAATAATATTTTTTGATGCCCCCGATATTTCAACTATCTGATTTGGTTTACCACCAGAACTTACGAGTACTCCAACATTATCATTAGGCGTGAAAGTCAAACACTTAATCACAGGTGAAGATTTCAAATGAATTCCTCCTTTCATATTTCCCTTTCTACTATCCTATGGTGATATTCTCCGTCTATATCACGATTTCCAGATTGTCAAACATTACTATAAGATTTTTAAACAACCTCTTCATCTTCTTCTGCACATTAATTCTTTCATCAAGAGAACGATATATATTCGCATCAAAATGAATCAATGCCAGCTTTTTAGCATTTGCCCGTCTAGCAATTTGCACAGCATCTTCTGGATTTAAATGTGGCCATTTTTTACAATTTTGTCCAGATTTATACGAACATTCAGTGATGAGCAAATCAGCATCTTTTGCTAATTCTATAGCATTCTCACAAACCCCCGTATCTGAACAATAAGTAATTATCTTTCCATCAAGTTCAAATCGGTACCCTAAGCACATTGACGAATGAAGGAGAGATTTACATTCCACTAAAAATGGTATGTTATGCATTCCCTCGGAAAGTTCATAAATTTTCACTTTAAATGGCAATTTGTTAAATGGAACAGTATAAGGCTCGTTAATTATTGTGTTCAAGATATTTTTTGTGCCTACCTGACCATAAATATTAATGCCCTGGCTAAAATTAAACTTATTTAAGATATGAAAACCGGCGATATGATCAAGATGAAAATGGCTTAAAAAAATATAAATCGGTTTTTTGCTTGTAACATATTGTCCTATTTTATGTATTCCATTACCTGCATCAAGAATAATAAAGTAATCGTCTGTTTCTATAAGTGTACATACAGTATTCCCGGTCTCTGTATCATACCATCCATTAGTACCAAGGGATATAATTCTCATTGCTTATTCCCTTTTTGAAAGAAAACCCTCATACCATTTTATAGTCCTTTGTAAACCTTCTTCTAAAGTATATTTTGGTTTCCATTTCAAGGTTTCCTTTGCCTTTTTTGCCGATAAATATTGGTGTTTTATCTCGTTTGTTGTTTCTTTTAAGATTTTGGGTTTTAAATCACTTTTCATAATCTTTAAAATTTTTTCAACCAAATCTAAAACTGTAACTTGAATCTCGTTACTAAAGTTGAATGCTTCTCCTTGGATTTCCAATTCCTCCATTTTCTCAGCCAATAAAATATACGCCTCAACTCCATCTTCGATATAAAAATAATCTCTAACAAGCGAGCCGTCACTTCTTATAATCGGTGCTTTTTTATTTAACACAGAATGAATCGTACCGGGTACAATTCTGTTAAAGTTCAGGTCGCCTCCGCCATAAAAATTACCACAACGTGTTATGCAAACGGGCAGTTTGTAAGTCTCAAAATATGCCCTACATAATAGATCAGCACAACTCTTAGAGACGTCATAAGGATGCTTACCCTCTAAAGGCGTATTTTCATCATAAGGCAATTTTTCTTGATCCCCATACGCTTTATCACTAGAGGAGACTATAATTCTTTTGACTAACGGAGCTCCTCGGCAAGCCTCTAATACATTCCATGTCCCCTTAATGTTAGACTCAAAAGTAGAAATCGGATTCCTGTTAGCAATAGTAACAATAGTTTGTGCTGCTAAATGAAAGACTGTATCAATTTCATATTCATTCATTACCCTTTGTAAAAGAAAATAATCCTCTACTTCCCCTCGTACAATGTTAATTTTATCATTAAACCCAGACCAATTTAAATTAGATTTTGGAACCAAATCCCTAATCAGACCGGTAACATTAGCACCACCTTCAACCAAAGCCTTAGTAAGCCAGGAACCGACTAAACCTGTACAGCCCGTCACAAAAACATTTCGATCTTTCCAGAATTTATCTACCATTTATTTCCCTCCCACTATTTCCAAACCTTCCACGGCGGACTAGGTGATCTCCACAACTTATTTAATATTTCCAGTTCTCTATAGGTGTCCACACACTGCCAAAATCCTTCATGAGGATAAACCATCAACTCTCTGTCTGCCGTCAGATTTTCTAATGGCTCTCGTTCTAAAATACAATCGTCTTCTTCGTTCAGATATTTAAAAAACTTTTTATTAAATACAAAAAAACCACCATTAATTAATCCTTCTTTAATCTGGGGTTTCTCATTAAATAACACAATCTTGTTGTTTTTTATTACCAGCTCACCAAATCTGGAGGAAGGATGAACCCCAGTCATTGTCCCTATCTTTCCATGTGATTTGTGATATTCAACAAGTTTTTTAATATCTATATTCGCTACTCCATCACCGTAAGTTAACATAAAAAAATCCTCATCAATATATTTCTCTATTTTTTTTACACGTGCACCTGTCTGTGATTCTTCACTCGTGTCTGCAAGTGTAACACGCCAGTCTATTTCTGGATGATTATTATGAAACTGGATATCACTGTGATTACCTAATAAGACAGTAAAATCATTATTCGTTGTTTCGTAGTTTAAAAAGTATTGTTTAATCATATTCCCTTTATAACCAAGGCAAATGACGAAATCCTTAAAACCATAATGGGCGTAAATCTTCATTATGTGCCATAGAATTGGTTTGCCCCCGATTTCCACCATGGGCTTAGGACGATATTCCGTTTCCTCTTTCAAACGAGTTCCCTGCCCTCCACAAAGTAACACGACTTTCATATTATATACCTCTTTGTTCCATCATATATAAGTTTTCGTTGTTTTTTATAAACCCAATTCTCTAGTTTATATCAATCTATTTTTGATATGTAAATATTCCCTTTGCACTCTCTAAGAAGATAGATTAAGTATTAAGTTTTCCGGTCGGCTAATGAGGAGCTACATAAATGTTGTCAATTATTGATGTATTAAAGGTACTTGCTCTTCTAATAATTCCATGAACTTCATAACCTTTGGATAGCAAAACTCTGTAAGATATGAGCTGTCTTGTCTAGGTATTCTAGTTATTAAAGCTTTTTTAATCATAGTATCATCTTTCATCACCAGAAAGGAAAATAATATTAAATATTTTCTTTTATTCACCATAACTTATAGCTACTCATTAAGTTGAATTTTCAAATCATCTTCTTAAGTTCCTCAAGAATTTCTTTACATCAAACTCTGGTATCTAGATTAATTAGATCTATTTCCCAGTCAATTCGGATTTTATGTAACTAAGCATTTCTTTAGGTCGCAGCATATCTAAAAAAAACATTAAATCCTTTTTGTTAAACTCCTTAAGTAAGATAAGAATAGAGATATAGAATAGCAAACCCATTAAACAAATTCCTATCAATTCATACCATTTACCAATATTTACTATAAGTATAGTGAAATAAATAATCATCCCCATGAGTACGGCAGCAAACATATGTAATAATATCTTATTATTACCTTTGATATTTGCAATTCGAAATGCATAAATTCTCGTTGTAATGAATCCAACAAAATAAGCTATCACTATTGCAATAGCAGAACCAGTAGCACCTAAACCAGCTAACTTAATTCCGAGACTTTGTATGTCTGCAGGAACCAAAATGAGGTTCAAAATAATGCTCACTATCATCATAAGTAAGAT
>JALHTX010000290.1 GCA_022866015.1 Thermoplasmatota archaeon | reverse complement strand
CGAATTTCTCCTGTCGCACCACCTTTTAAGGGCAGACCTAGGGGTCTGCAACACGCGATAAAAGCACCTAGTGTTTGAAGTATTTACAAAAGGGAATGCGGCTTTTCATCTACGGTCTTCCACCTACATTACAGACCACGCAGTATTCCAAGCCGCAACTAATAAAAAATCCAAGTCGATTAAGGGTACCTGGATGGTAACTTAATAAAAGAAAATTTGTAAGACATAATATCAACTTTTTACGTGGAGCAGTCACATGAGAGATGAACCAGAGGTAGTAAAAATCTTACGGGACGAAGAGCGGACTGGGAAACTATACCAAAAATCATCTAAAAAATATAAAGAGCTTAATTCAAATGAAAATACACCAGATACGATACCAACTACTTCTAATGACTATAAAGAAATTAACATAACCGCATCTATCCTCAGCAGACGCAAACAATCCAAGGAACAAAATGAACGTTGTCAAAAGACAACCGCGGAACAAATAATACAATTGAAAAAACTGGATAAGATAAAATCAAACTTTCTCAGCGTCACATCTCATGAACTACGGACACCAATGTCGGTAATTAAAGGATACATCCAAATGATGTTAAAAGGGAATCTTGGAACAATCAGCAATGAACAAAAAAAGGCTTTGGATATCATCTTACGGAATTCAAATCAATTGGATACTCTCATCCAAGACATTCTTGATATTTCACGACTGGAATCTGGGACGATGAAATTTATCCCTGAGAAAACAAACGTGAAAAACATGCTACAGCAGACGATTGAGACTATGCAGTCTATTGCTGATACAAAAAATATCAAGATCAACATAAATTTAGAGGAAAATACACCTGATCTGATTATTGATCAAGAACGGGTAAAACAAGTTATTGTTAACCTCTTGAATAATGCTATCAAATTTTCGTACGAAGGATCTATAATTACTATCTTTGTCAGAAAAACTAGAGATTATGTTTTATTCGAAATTCAAGATTTCGGAAGAGGTATTCCTAAGGATAAACAAGATAAGATTTTCGAACTCTTTTATCAAGCTGACTCAGAAAGAGACAGAAAATTCGGTGGCGTAGGCTTGGGACTTGCCATCTCCCGAGGCATTATCTTCGCCCACGGTGGAAACATCTGGGTGGAAAGCGAACCAGGAAAGGGGAGTACATTCCGATTCACATTACCAACAACACCGGTTCAAGATCTTGAAGGAAAATTCAGAGAGGTAGATATCTTTAAATTAAATGATACTCAACGCGGGATGAAAAACAATTTAAGAGAAAAAACCGTTGTATGGAATGAACCATTTGAATGGAGAGGAGAAAAAGAAAAGAATGAGAAAAATAATGATTGTCGAAGATGAAACTGACTTGAGGGAAATGCTCAACCTCATAATCCGCAAAGAAGGATTTGAAACATTAACAGCAGAGGATGGTGACGATTTCCTTAGCAAAATCGATGATTTCCAACCAGATCTAGTCACCCTTGACGTTATGATGCCAGGACTCACCACCCGAGAAATCCTAGACAAACTCAAAGAGAAAAAAACCAAACCAAAGATAATTCTCCTCACGGTCGTACGATACTCAGAAGAAGAAAAACAACAGATATTTAAAATGGGAAATGTGATTGATTATATAACTAAACCATTTGAACTTGATGATCTTGTCGATATTATAAAAAAACATGTACAGTAGCACTTAATTATAATTGAAAAGTTTTAGAGAAACAATTTTTTAGTATCAATTATTCGTATAATGAAACAGATACTATTTTTTCAGCCTGACAAGCATTACATTTGTGTTTTTAATGTAATTTTTTCGTTATGGTGTTTTTACGCAGAAGGTTTATATACCATTATTGCCAAATCTTGACATGGTAACAAATGTCGAATAGGTGGAAGTTAAAATGAAAAGGAAAAAAATAGAAATATTGTTGGTAGAGGATAACGCTGATGATGCAGAGTTGGTGCTATTGGCGTTTAAGAAAGCCGCCATTATAGAAGATAGTCAGATACATGTCGTTAGGGATGGTGTTGAGGCTTTAAAATATCTTTTTGATACCGAAGATGAAGATAATATTCGTTTAAACCACTGTCCGCTGTTGATACTTCTTGATCTGAATTTACCTAAGCTAGATGGGTTAGATTTGCTAAAAAAGATAAAATCACATCAAGAAGCAAAAAAGATACCCATTGTAATCTTGACAGGTTCGAAATATATGAATGATTGGACAGAATCTTATGATTTAGGAGCAGACTGTTATTTACATAAATCTGCTGATTTCAGTCAGCTAGTTGAGGCGGCAGGTTTGGCTGTATTGGGTGCCTTTGAAATAAAAAAATCTTCAGGTGAGTTAAATGGAAGGAAAAATACAAAAAAATAAAGTAGAAATATTGTTAGTTGAGGATAATCCTGATGATGCTGAATTGATAATGATAGCATTTGAAAAGAACAAAAATATTGTAACAAATAAGATACATGTTTCAAGGGATGGGGTTGAAGCCTTGGAATACATATTTGGTTTTGCAGATGAGGGCATACATGAAGGTACTCCTCTGAAACGTCGTCCAAAGTTAATACTTCTTGACCTTAACTTACCAAAGATAAATGGATTAGAGGTACTGAAAAGAATCAAATCACATCCAGAGGCAAAAAATATTCCTGTTGTTGTCTTAACAGGTTCGAAAGATTGGATGGATTGGTCAAATGCTCTTTCTTTTGGTGCCGCGTATTATATGGATAAACCTCTGAAATCCGATCAAATTGTTGATGAAATAAATTTGATAAATTTAGGAGGTTCTATGCAAGGAGCCAGCTATGGTAGAAAAATGTTATGTGCTCCATTTTTTCTTGTGGACTCTTCAATGAAAGGAGATGATAAAAAATGAAAGATAATAAAGTAGAAATATTGTTGGTAGAGGATAACCCTAATGACGCGGAATTGGTAATGATGGCGCTTGAACAGAATAAAAATATTGCAGATTGTAATATTCATTTTGCAAAAGATGGCGTTGAGGCTTTGCAATATTTATTTGGTTCCGAAGATGAAGATTCCACTCTGATTAACAGACCACATATGATTATTCTTGATCTTTATATGCCTCGGTTGGATGGTCTTGAATTCCTAAGAAAAATAAGGGCGCACCCAGAAGCAAAAAATATACCTATTGTTGTATTAACAGGTTCTGAAAAGAAGACGGATTGGGTAGAGTCTCATTCCTTAGGTATTGATTGTTATATACGTAAGTCTGTAGATTTTAATCAGTTTGTTAAGGCAACAGGTTGGGCTTTATCAGGTGCTGTTGAGGAAAAAACCTTTTATGGCCATCAATACTAATTTTTTTTTGTGTGGGGATTCAACTCCAGATCTATATCCCCTCTGCAGCATACCTGTTAATTGATACAACACCTAAAATTCTTATCTGGAATGTGTTACATTCTCTTATTTCGTAAAAGGTCTAATGAATTTATTATATTCCATAATGAGGATGTTATCGGATTTTTAAAAATTTAACCGATACCGATATATATCAGTAATACTATATCGGCATATTATGAAATACGACGATACCGATATTCTCATTCATACGTCACTATTAAGAAAAATAGAAGAAAAAAAGCATCGATTAGACAGTCTCAGACCACTCCCAAAAGATGCTATAAAAAAACTCCTTGAAGATTTCAGACTTCGGCATACATATCATTCCGATGCCATTGAAGGAAACACCTTAACATTACAAGAAACCAAATTCGTACTTGAACAAGGAATAACCATTGGAGGTAAACCACTCAAAGATCATATCGAAGCGCGAAATGATGCCGAAGCATTTGATTTCATGCTGCAACTGGTTCAAAAAAAGACACCATTCTCCCAAGAATGTATTCAACAAATCCATGATATCGTCACCAAAGGCCTCTTGAAAGATTCTGGAAAATACCGAACAGGAAATGTAAGGATTACAGGGGCATCAATAACTCCACCTAGTTACACGAAAGTCATTTCTCTTATGGATGACTATATTCATACCATTAAAAACCTCCCCCTTCATCCACTGAAAAAAGCAGCGTTCATCCATCATCAATTGGTCTTGATCCACCCATTTTTCGATGGAAACGGCCGAGTCGCACGATTAGTAACCAACCTTTTTTTTATGCAACAGGGAT
>JALHTX010000031.1 GCA_022866015.1 Thermoplasmatota archaeon | reverse complement strand
TTGTATTCAGCTCGGTGCTAACAGGCTTCTTTGGATTACGACGATTATCCGGTGGTGCAACTGGGGAATAATAAGGACATAGGAAAGGAGAGAGTACAGTGGAGGTAATAAAAGGATTAATCAAAAGAGGTGCAAACCTTGCGGTAAATGATGAAAAGATAACTGGATTTCAGGAATTAGGTATCGAACCAATATATGGGGAAGAAGAAGCGATAAGTCGTGCATCTGTTATAATTGATTGTACACCAAAAGGTATAGGTATGATTAACAAAGAAAAATACTATAACAAATACAAAAATAAAATCAAAGGATTCTTGGCACAAGGTTCAGAATTTGGTTTTGGAAAAATGTATGCTGTTGGAATCAATGATGATGTAATAACCCCTAAAGATAAATTCATTCACATCGTTAGTTGTAACACACACAATATTGCAGTTTTAATAAAAACACTTGCGATAGGTAATAAAAATAAAAACAATCTCAAAGAAGGTCGTTTCCTTTGTATACGTCGTGCAAACGATATAAGTCAAGTAAAAAGCTTTGTACCTTCACCAGAAGTTGGTAGTCATAAAGACCCAAAGATGGGTACGCATCATGCAGTAGACGTTTATCATCTATACAAAACAATGGGAATTGATCTTAATGTTTTCTCAAGCGCTCTTAAAATTAATACACAATATATGCATTGCATATGGTATGATTTAAAACTTGACAACAAAATAACAAAAGAAGAAGCAATACAAAAATTCATAGATAACCCACGTTGTGCAATTACTTATAAAAATTCTGCAAATCTTGTGTTTTCTTTTGGCCGTGAACATGGCCACTATGGCCGCTTACTTGACCAAACCGTTGCAGTAGTACCAACTATTCATGTTTTAAATGATAACGAAGTTATAGGTTTTTGTTTTACACCACAGGACGGCAACAGCATACTAAGTAGTGTTACTGCAGCTGAGAGATTCTTGTACCCTGATGAATGGGAAGAAAAAGTTAAATGCCTTGGGCCATTCTTGCTACAAGAAGTTTAAAAATAAAATATATCAATTACTTTCATATTTTATTTTTCTATAAATGATGGATAAATAGATTTATTATGAACAAGATAATTCGTGATCCAATACATGGTGACATCAAAATCGAAGGTATTTTCCTTGATTTTTTAGAAGCACCTGAAATCCAAAGACTTTACAATATAAAACAGCTTGGTTTTGCACATCTTGTTTTTCCTGGCGGTCATCATACTCGCCTTGAACATTCACTAGGCACGTATTTTATGTCGGTAAAAGCATGCGAAATACTAAAGTTAAATGATGAAGAAAAAGAACTTGTTTCTTGCGCTGCTTTTTTACATGATATAGGTCACGGTCCTTTTTCGCATACTCTTGAATCTATTTTAAGAAAAGCATTGAATGTTGATCATATTGATCTAACTGAGAAATTAATACTCGGTAAGTACGCGATTTTTAATGATGATGAAAAAAAAATTATTGAGCCTGTGACTATTTCTGAAATTCTAAAAGAGCATGGTGTTAATCATCATAAGATTATTGATATTAT
>JALHTX010000289.1 GCA_022866015.1 Thermoplasmatota archaeon | reverse complement strand
TCTGATTTTAAGGTATCTTTCGTATGCCTTAATGATTTCATTGCTAAGTATGATAGATTGTTTTCCTGTTTTGGTTTTATCAAGATATAATCTGTTTTCGTTTCTGTCTGTGATTTTCAAGTTTATTATTGATTCATCTCGTAAACATCCATCCCAGAGTAATAATACCATCAAATATAATTCTGGGTTATCTTTAGTTTTTTCCAATATTTTATCTATATCACAGTCTTTCAATGTTGGTTTTATTGCGTTTTCCCAACCAATTTCTTTAATCCAGAAAGCTAATTTAGACCATTTGAAGAATTGATTTACTGCAATTATTTTCCGATTTCTAGTATTTTTATTTTGGTATTTTTCGTTAAGAAATGCTTTGTAATCGGTTATCGTTTCATCATCGATAGTATTATTTGGTATTTCTAGGAATTGTTTTACATCACTATAATAACAATCTTTTGTATGTTGACTTTGAGATTCCCCACAAAGATATTTCCTATATCTTTGTAGTTTTTCATCCATGTTCTCACTATCTCTTTCTAAAACTGTTTCAAAACAATTTTTATTTTCTTGGTTACTACCTCCTCCCTCTTTTTTTTGAGAGACAAAGATATAATCAATTACAATATTATTAAAATTTGCATTTTTTAAAATGATTGAAAAGGTATAATCACAAGAATCGTCTTTTTTTATCGGGTTATTTCTACAACTATTCACCTAGTCACCCCTAAGGGCGATAGATGAACCACACCCCGCCATAGTCAGACGACTATTCCACTATATCGCTCTATCAGGCAATATAATGCCACGCCTGTGATTCCAAATCAATATAGAAATACGATTATAAAAATTTAACTATTTTAACAGTAGTTCCGAAAGTACTTAACAAAGGAGTAATAAACAAACGAAAAGTACGTTCAGTTACTAAATTTTTGTAAACCCTAAACTATAAAAACAGGCATTTATATTTTAAAAAGATAGAAGTTATTTATAGAACCTATTTGTTTAATCTAAGCTTAATGAGCTGGAAAAAATATGAGGTGATATTCTGTGAATTCAGCAAAGATTATTTGCAGAGATTTAGGTTACGTTCTTATAATTGTGGGTATTGTAAATCTTCTTCCAATTCTTGTATCTATATTTTATACTGAATATAGCGAAATTTATTGGATTTTAATAACAACAGTTTTATTATTAGCAGCGGGAGGCTTACTACGATTAATAGGTGGTAAAATAAAAGATGAACCCCATCTACGTCAAACTGTTGTTATAGCTTCTCTAAGTTGGATAATAATACCAGCTATAACCGCGATACCTTTTATGTATATCACACATGTTGATTTTTTAAGTGGACTTTTTGAAACAATGTCTGGATGGACAACTACAGGATTGTCTATGTATACTGGAAGTGAAGAGACATTATCTCATACTATTTTGTTTTATAGGTCCTATCTTCAGTGGCTCGGAGGTATTGGCATGGTTGTATTAACCGCTACTATCCTGGCAAGACCTGGTAGTGGAACTTTTGCTCTATATTATTCAGAAGCCAGGGAAGATAGAATAAAACCAAACATTCGTAGCACTCTGAATTCAATCTGGTGGATATATTTTTTTGTTACTGGTTTAGGAATTATTCTGCTCTTTGTATTTGGTATGCCTTTATGGGATTCAATTAATCACACAATGGCTGCTGTATCCACTGGTGGTTTTGGTATTAAAAATGCTAATATCGGGGCATATCCTAGCTTATCTATTGAGATTATTATAATTGTTTTAATGCTTTTTGGTGCTACATCGTTTTTTGCTCTTCATAAGTTATTAACCGGAAAAATTCGGAGTTTTTTCCAGGATGCACAAGTTAGAACCCTTATTTTTTTATATATATCTGGAGGATTAT
Source organism: Thermoplasmatota archaeon (assembly GCA_022866015.1). Taxonomy (GTDB): domain Archaea; phylum Thermoplasmatota; class E2; order DHVEG-1; family DHVEG-1; genus PFL35. The sequence goes on along the minus strand of JALHTX010000289.1, from coordinate 12,848 downwards.
TGTTAACTCTGACAAATTTATCATATTATATGGGGGATATCTTTAATTCTTTTAGATATTCTATTTTTCAGTATATTTCAGCTGAAAGCACAACAGGTTATTCAAACGCTAGTTTTTTAGCTTGGGCTCCTGATGCAAAGCTTATACTTGCTTTTTCTATGATAATCGGTGGCGCTGCTGGAGCAACATGTGGTGGGATAAAAGCTGTTAGAGCCTCACTATTAGCAAAAGGAACAGCCTGGCGTATAAAAAAAATATTATCTACAAAACACAGGGTTTTGACTTTTAAACTGGGTAATAAGTATATGTCAGTGGAAGACCGATATAATGTTATTGATGAAGCAGCAACTGTAAGCTTCTTGTGGGTGATATGCCTTATTATCGGAATTTTTGTACTTATGTGGACCACCTCAGGCTATACCACAGAAGACATTATTTTTGAGGTATGTGCTGCTCAAGGAAACGCTGGTCTCTCAACTGGAATTACAAATGTAGCAATGAATCCTATAGCCAAAACTATGTTGGTAATTGGCATGTACATTGGAAGACTAGAGATAATACCAATCATTGCAATGTTTTTAACATTTTTCCGTAAAATATAGATGATTTTTAATTTAAAAATAAAAAATGAAAAAATATTCAACAGATATAAAATGATATAAAACCATCAAATTTTTTAATAAATATAAGTTTAACTCCATTCCTTCCAAAAGGTCAAACCTGTTTAAAGATGAATGGAGGGTAAGAGTAAATTTGAACTACAGACTAAAAAAGACTCTTACCCATATGTAGTAACCCGAAAGAAAATACGATTTCTATAATATAAACTTTTACCTAATTTTAGGCAATTGTCGAAAAAAAGCAAAAAATACACGTCAAATAAGGTAAAAACTCCTTAAAATTAAGGAGATGTCCGAAGGACAGAGGTTTTATCCATTTCTACAAGCCTGATACTATGTTCTACAAGCTTTTTATATGCAGGATTAGACGATAACGTCAATAAATAAGAATATTGATTTAAAGGACATACAAACCAATACTCAGGGTTAGTTAACTGAACCCTATCATTACAAGGAAAGGCAATAAAAGGCAAAGCATTATGACTTTTAGCATTGTTTATTTTATCCTTCAAGACTCTTCCAAAGTCACTTAAATAAACCCGACTTTCACACACTCCCTTAACATCAAAAGCTAATGTTTTACCTTGTAAATAAGCTATAACATCAAAATTCCATGAGGAATGAATCCCCGAATTAGGTATTAATTCCACGTGTTTTATGAAATCAAGTTTAGATAACGCTTTACAAAATTTTTCTTCTAATTGAATACCTTTTTGCAACGGTGTTTCTTCCTCAGTTTTCTTTAAAGAGCCTATTTCTTCCTTAGTATCATAATAACTTCCTAAGACGTTTAAAGGTTCGATACAAGTAATATTGGGGGAATGGTTACCGACCAGATCATAATACCTATAACAGAGCCTAAAAACATCTTTTTTGCTATTATCTCTATTATTGACCATAGTATAGGGTTTTATAACTGGATAAACAAAATATGTGGTAACATTTCTTAGTAAAACGTCTACTTCTCGGCTTAGTTGGGCTGTGTAATAGATATCTATATCTCTTTTACGGTTTAACATAACAATTTTTGTTAGTTCTTGGTTTATTTTGCTCATTGATGACCTTGCAAATATCCAGAGCCAGAGTTCATCTGCTAAAAAAACCCCGTTTCTTATTTTTTCTATGTCTTCAAATGTATTTATTGGTTCGTATGGTATATTTTTTAAATGGTAGTTTGCATAAATGGTTCTGCCTTTCTCTTGTTCTAATCTACCTAATATAGTCATAAGCATTATTTTTCCTGAGCCTTGTAGACCAAAAATACCGATTATTTTTGACATATCAATCCTTTTGTTATATACACATCTATATATATTAGTTATTTGACTATTGCCCTATATAAATCTATTTTAGTACTACAATACGGACAAATATCAAATCGATTTTTTATTTTGCTTTCCCAAATAGAATAACAAATAGGACAACATATTAAACAAAAATTACCACTATGTTTATGGCTCATAATTTAACCTCCATCAAAATCAAACTCAGGACTAAATAAATCAGGCAATTCGAATAATTCAAAAAACTTGTTGCCAATTATAAGACAAATAGGTTTCCATTTACCTAAACTTTTTGGTTTTATAGGTGTTATAAGACCTCTAGTTGTCGAAAAACTACGAATATTAAATAGCCATACTAAAGACTGAGTTAAAAGATTTTCATCATTATTTTTTGTAAAAGTTTTAGTAATATATTTTGTAATATAATTTATCGGGTGTCTAATTATATGACCGTCATAAGTCCTATTGATAGATATATGTCCTAAATGCCAAAGTTTTCTTATTTTACGCCAATCTAATAATCTTTTAGCATTAAGAAAAACAAAATGTAAATGTGGATTACCTAAACTATTAGGTTCTTTTTGCGATTCAATAGTACAAATATATGATGGAAAAGGAATATTACTTTTTTTAAAATAATATTTCAAAGCCGTTAAAAATCTATTCAGTTCTTTTTTTATGGTTATCCACATAAAATATTTATTATTTCCGAACAGTTTTGGATTTAATGTTAAGACAAGAGTTACTGCGTTAGCATTACCATATTTATAGATAAGCCAATTCATTCGCTTTTTAACTTTTTTTTGATAAGATTTACTAAATATACAATCAATAAAGATTAACTTACGAGTTATACCATAATCCTCTTTTTTTTCAATTAAAATATATCTTATTTGTTCATTTATTCTATCAATATAAAGGTTAAAAATATTTTTTGCAAAATTTAATAACGATTCATTTTTAAAATCAATATTATCAAGTTTTTCTAATATTTCCGTTTTAAATATTGATAATGCTGTCGTACTTGCTCTTTTAGAAATCTGTTTTTCTTCTGTTAACGGTATAATTTCATAATTTTTTTGAATTATTCGTAAAGGTGTACAAGTTAACGGTTTGCTGTTGCAAACCCTCATCGCTTCGCTCGGATAGTTATCGGTCAAAAATTGCCCATCGGGGCAATTATTCTCCCTCTGTGTAGGGTGGTATCCCAAGTCAAATAGATTCGAATGATTATTTTTTGGTAAGATTGATTGAACTTTTTTTGAAAAATCTTTACTAATACTTATTCTATCATATTCAATTAATTTAGAACCACAAAATGGGCAATAATATAATGGAATTTTACTTATACGCGTATGTTTTTGTTCGCAACAATAATAAAAATTATTATCTTTATGAGTACCTTGTGGAAATGTTACCCCATTTTCTTTTAGAAAACTTACATAAAAGGGCATAAAAATACCCCCTTATTTTTAAAAAATATAAATCTAAAAAAAGAAAAAAAAGAGACTGAAAGAGACCAATTAAAAGAGGTATTATCTCTTTCAGAAATATTATTTAAATCCTGTGGGGAATAAAATAATAAACCTTGTTTATATACCGTGAAAGCATAGGGTTAAAATATGAGTGATTTCCTAAAAAAAGAATGCGATTTAAAATACTTTCATGATAATAAATATATTCGAAAAAAGTGTAAAAAATGTGGCGATTTTTATTGGACTCTTGAAAAAAATTCAGAATTATGTGGTGATCAGCCATGTGTACCGTTTAGTTTTATAGAAAAACCTTTTGGTAAAAAACCATTAACACTATCTGAAGTACGTGAAAGTTTTCTTTCTTTTTTTGAAAAAAATAATCATTCACGACTTTGTTATCCTGAGACAGGAGAGCGTTGTCCTGTTATTGCTCGTTGGCGTTCTGATATATATCTTACTATTGCATCTATTGCTGATTTTCAACCCCATGTAACTTCAGGAGAAGTCCCACCGCCTGCAAATCCTTTGGTTATCTCTCAACCATGTATTCGTTTAAACGATTTGGAGCAAGTTGGTGTTAGTGGTCGTCATCTTACAACCTTTGAGATGATGGGACATCATGCTTTTAATAAAAAAATTGATGAAATTTATTTTAAAGAAGATACAGTTAGATTTTGTGATGAATATTTCACAAAAGTTATCGGCATTCCAAAGGATAAAATTAACTATAAGGAGCAGCTATGGTTTGGTGGCGGAAATGCAGGACCTTGCCTTGAAGTTCTTGCAGGTGGTCTCGAAATAGCAACTCTAGTTTTTATGAATATGGTAGAAGACCCTGAAGGTAGTTTTGAAATAGAGGATTCTAAGTATTCACCTAATCCTTTAAACATAGTTGATACCGGTTATGGTCTTGAACGTGTTGCATGGTGTACCCAAGGCACTAAAACAGTATATGAATGTGTTTTTCCAGAGATGATAAAATGGATTGTAAAAAATGCAAAAGATAATTCAGATATGCAAAGTATTTATTCGCTTGCTGATCACAGTAAATGTCTTTCTTTTATGCTTGGTGATGGAATTGTCCCATCTAATGTTAAAGCAGGTTATCTTGCCAGACTTATAATCAGGCGTTCTCTTCGTTTTCTTGAAAAAATAAAGCTAGATGCTTCTTTAAAAGACATTGTTTTTATGCAACTTGATTTACTTGAAAAGGATTTTCCTTCTCTTAAAAAAAGAAAAAAACAAATCGGAGAAATTCTTGATATTGAAACACAGCGTTATCATGATACTCTTTCAAAAGGTAAAAATCTTGTTAAAAGAATTATTTCAGATAAAAAAACAATTGATAAAGATGACCTTATTCTTTTGTATGATACCCATGGAATGCAACCTGAAATAGTTAAAAATATCGCAAAAGATGAAGGAATAAACATTGAGATACCAAAAAATTTTGAATCAATGGTCGCAGAACTTCATTCTCATGAAACAGATGAAGAAAAGTGCTTTGAAGAAAAAACAAATTTACCTTTATCTGAAAAACTATATTATAAAGATCATTATACTAAAGATTTTAATGCAAAGGTACTTTGGGTTAATAAAACAAACAATGGTTTTGAAGTAGTTCTTGATAAAACTGCTTTTTATCCCGAGGGTGGTGGTCAACCTAGTGACATCGGTTTTTTGATATACAATAGTAAAAAAATACGTGTGAGTCATGTAAAAAAACAAGGCAATGCCATTGTTCATGAAATTGATAATCGTTTAAATGTTGGCGACGAGGTTTTTGGTGAAATAGACTGGGAGCATAGATATACTCTTATGCGTCATCATACTGGAACACATGTTGTAAATGGTGCTATAAGAAAATTACTCGGTGAACATATCTGGCAGGCGGGTTCACAACTTGCACTCGAGGATGCACGTTTTGATTTTGCTCATTATACATCTGTATCCGATGATCAAAAGAAAAAAATAGAGGTATTTGCAAATGATTTTGTGAAAAAAAAAGTAGATGTTAAAAAACTTTTACTTGATAGAAATACTGCTGAAAAAACATATGGTTTCAGGCTTTATCAAGGTGGTGTCCCCCCTGGAAATTGTATACGTGTTCTTGACATACCCGGAATAGATTTCGAAGCATGTGGTGGTACACATTTAAATAATATTGGTGAGATTGAAAAAATTAGAATTATTAAAATTGAGCGTATTCAAGACGGTATTAATAGAGTTATTTTTGCTGCAGGTAAAATGGCTGATATTTATCAAAAAGAAGAAAAAGAAGTATATCAAAATTTAGTTGATATTTTAAAACCATTTTATGTAATAAAAGAAAGTATAAATATTTCCGATGAGCTTAAAAAAGTCGCTGATGTTTTTTCTGTACCAATTGACCAGTTGGATAAAACACTTAAGCGTTTTATAAAAGAATCAAAAATTAAAACTCGTAAAACTGTAAAAAATTTATTAGATGCAGCAGATGATCTCTTTTCAGAGTGGAAGAAACAACAAAAAGATAAGAAAAAAGTTACAAGTGATGACATAAATGGTCTAATTGAATCAGCAGAGAAAATTAATGGTACAAATTATAAGATTATTACTGGTATTACTAACTCTGATGCTACTATTATTTCAGGTGCTATTATAAAAAATTCTGGTTTTATTGTTCATATTTTTGATGGTAAAAAACTAGTATCTATGGCCTCTGAAGATGTTGATATTGATTTAAGAGAAATTGTACCGGAAATCGGTAAAATACTTGGTGGTAGTGGTGGTGGTAGACAACGTATGACGCAGTGTGGTGGACCGAATAAGGATAAAATAGACTCGGCATTGGAGACTGCATTAAATCTTACTAAGAAAAAACTACAAAAAAATTAATTTTATTTTTTAGCTTATCCTTTTAGTGGCCATATAACATGTACAACAGTAACAATTACAATTGTTGCGATACACAGTACTGCAACAAGCCATGGTGGTATTTTTAGACTTGTTTTTTCTTCTGCATCAAAGTAACGTATAAGTCCTGCTGCAGAGTGAAATCCTTCACCTTTTTTTTCTTTTGCCATAAATCTTCAGAAACTATTATGCCTTTTCAGTATTTTAGTTTTACTGTCTTTGCAAACATCTAAATATGCTCTTTATATACCTCTTTTTAAGGGTGTAAAGTTTATGAAAGAAGTAGAATCACTTATTAAGAAAGCTTTAAAATATAAAGAGAGTGGGCTTACTGAACATGAAATCTCAGAAGAATTAAATGTATCTAAAGAAACAGCTGTATGGCTTCTTAGTAAGGGTAAAGAGAAAAAACCAACTGGTGATGTTAAAATAGGTTGGCGTTCTATTGGTGTATATCCTTCTCGAATTGGTTTTATTTCAGATGCACTATGTGATATTATACTTGAGGAATGCGAAGAAGTAGATACAATTGTAGGTATCGCAATCAATGGTGTTCCATTTTCAAGTTTTATTGCAGATAAACTTGGTCTTGAAATGGCAGTTTTCAGACCTCATTATGAAAAATCAGGTGCTTTTTCATCTAATTATGCTAGTGTACAAGAAAAAAATGTTGTTTTTATTGATGACGTGGTGGGAAGCGGTGAAACTTTTAAATCTGCAATTAAAGCTGCAAAAGCAGAAAAAGCAAAACCAGTGCTTTGTGTCGCAGTGCTAAATAAAACATCTGTCAATAAGATAGGGGATGTTCTGCTTCGTTCATTGATTAGAGCAAGAGTTTTATAAGATAAATATTATTTGGGAGAATAGTAATGCACTGGGCTGATGTTTTAGCTGAAGACTTGCTAAAAGAAAATAAAAAACATGTTCTTGCAACAGGTATCACACCTTCTGGTCCAATACATGTTGGAAATATGCGTGAAGTTCTTACAACCGATGCAGTATACCGAAGTGTTTTAAAGAAAAATGGTGACGCTGAGTTAATTTATATTGCAGATGATTTTGATAATCTTAGAAGAGTTTATCCTTTTTTACCAAAGACATATGAAAAACATGTTGGAAAACCTTTATCAGATATTCCTTGTCCTTGTAATAAGCATAAAAGCTACGCTGAACATTATCTTTCATCTTTTTTGGATTCATTAAAGGAACTTGGGGTTAATCCTACTGTTTACAAAGCAAGTGAAATGTATAAAACCGGTTTGTATGAAGAATCTATTCAAATAGCACTTGAAAACACAGATAAAATCTGTAAAATAATCGAGAAAATATCAAAAAGACAGCTTCCGAAAAACTGGATACCTTTTAATATAAGATGTGAGAAATGTGGTAAAATTACTTCTGCAGAACCAGTTCTTTATGATTATCCATACATAGATTATACGTGTTCCTGTGGATATGAAGGAAGAGCAAATGTAACCAAAGGTGGACTAGGAAAACTACCATGGAGAATCGATTGGCCAGCCCGCTGGAAAATACTTAATGTAACCTTTGAGCCTTTTGGAAAAGACCATGGAACAGTTGGTGGAACACATGATACAGGCGTTGCAATAGCAAAAGAAATATTCAACTATACTCCTCCAAAATATATAATGTATGAATTTATTCTTTTAAAGGGAAAAGGAGCAATGCATAGCTCAAAGGGAACTGCACTTTCTGCGGATGAAATGCTAAAAATGACCCCACCTGAGGTTTTAAGATTTCTACTTATGGATAATCACCCAAATAAACATATTCAGTTTGACCCCGGTCTAGGTATTTTAAACCTTGTAGATGAATATGATCAACAAGAAAGAGCATATTTTAAAATAGAAGAAGAAATCAAAGGAACAAAAGATCTTATAGAAACCTATGAGCTATCCCAACCATATGAAATACCAAAGAAAATACCATTTCAACTACCGTATCGTCATCTTGTAACACTAGTTCAAACTGGTGAAAACTGGAAAGATATAAAAAAGATACTAACTAGAACAAATCAGATACCAAAAGATCTAAGTAAAGAAGATGAAGATCACTTAAAACAACGTGTAGAACATGTACAATATTGGCTTGAAAACTTTGCACCAGATATGGTAAAATTCAAGGTTAAAAAACAACTTCCTAAGATAAATCTAACTGATGAGCAAACAAATTTTCTTAAAAAATTAAATGATAAACTACCAGATATAAAATGGGAAGCAGAAAACATTCATAATGGTATATACGAAATATCAGAACAAGAAAAAATACCAATTAAAACAGCTTTTACAACCATTTATCAGATAATATTAGGGCAGGAAAAAGGACCACGTGCAGGGTTCTTTTTATCAAATTTAGACAAAGATTTTGTAGTAAAAAGAGTCAAAGAAGCAGTTAAATAATACTTTTTCTTAAACCTTTTTTAAAATTATGAAAATCTACTTAGAAGTTTATGGTTGCACAGCAAATAAGGCAGATGCAAGCCTGATAAAAGGAATTTTACAAGAAAACAAATATGTAATAGTAAAAAATCTAGATTATGCTGATTTTGTTATAATTCTTACATGTACTGTTATTGATAAAACCGAGCAGCGTATGCTTTCACTTCTAAAAAAATATAAAACAATTGGTAAAAAAATAATTGTTGCAGGTTGTATGGCAAGTATTCAAAAAGAAAAAATCAAGAAAATATTACCCGATGCAAGTTTTTTACCACCACAGTATTCACATCATGTAATAGATATAATAGAAAACAAAAATGCAAATTTTATAGAGAAAAATAAAACAATTTTCCCAAAAAAATTTGATGATATAATTGCGCCTATTGCCATTGCTGAAGGATGCATGTTTTCTTGTTCTTATTGCATAACAACACATGCAAGGGGAAAGCTTAGAAGCTTTACTATAAATGAAATTAAAAAAGATATATCTTTTGCAGTAAATAGTGGCTGTAAAGAGATACAATTAACTGCACAAGATACAAGTTCTTATGGACTTGATAAAAAAACAGATCTTGGAAAACTATTAACGAGTGTTACACAATTTAAGGAAGATTTTCGTATTCGTATCGGAATGATGAATCCGTTTACCTGTCTTAAAAATCTAGATTCGATAATCAAGGGTTTTAATAGTTCAAAGGTTTACAAGTTTGTTCATATTCCTGTTCAATCAGGTGACAACGAAATCCTTGAAAAAATGAATAGAAAATATAATGTTCAAGATTTTAAAAAGATAGTATATGCTTTCAGGGAAAAATATCCTGATATAACAATTGCCACAGATGTAATTGCAGGTTTTCCAGGTGAAACCGATAAACAATTTCAAAATACAATTGATCTAATTAAAAAAATAAAACCTGATGTGACAAATATCACTCGTTTTTCTGCAAGACCCAATACTGTTGCAAAAACTATGAAAGGACGAATTACCACACAAGTAGCTAAACAAAGATCTAGGGTTTTATCTGAAATATGTGATGATATTTCATTTGAGCAAAACAAAAAACATATCGGTAGAAAGTATAATATTTTAGTAACTGAAGTTGGTAAAAACAATTCTTTTATGGGAAGATCTGAAAACTATAAACCTGTTGTTTTAAAGGAAAAACTTCAAATTGGGACTTTTAAAAACGTTGAAATAAAAGATGCTGCACTAACATTTCTTTTAGCAAATCTTATATAATATAAAAATATTTGTCTGCCCTGTGGACGGGATGATACGAGTAGCTATTAATGGATTCGGGAGAATAGGTAGAAATACATTACGTGCAGCAGTAGGTCATTCACGATATGGTAAAAAATTTGAGATTGTTGCAGTAAACGATCTGGGTAACACCAAAGTTTTAGCTCACTTATTAAAATATGATTCAATCTATGGTAAATTTGATGGCACAATTGAGGCTAAAGAAGATGGAATATCTGTCAATGGTAAAATGATAAAGTTTTATTCACAGGTAAACCCCTCAAAGCTTCCGTGGGCTGAACATGAAATCGACGTATGTATAGAATCAACAGGTATGTTTCACGATAGAGCTGGCGCAAGTCAACATCTCCAAGCAGGGGCAAAAAAAGTAATTATTTCAGCACCGGCAAAGGAACCTGATATAACAGTGGTATTAGGGGTAAACGAACAGCAATACGATGCAACGAAACACAACATTATATCTAATGCATCATGTACAACAAATAGTTTGGCACCGCCTGTGAAAGTTCTTAATGACACTTTTGGGATAGAAAAAGGATTCATGACCACAATTCATTCATATACTAGTGATCAAAGAATTCTTGATTTCCCTCATAAAGACCTAAGACGTGCACGAGCAGCAGCAGTTTCTATCATCCCTACCACAACAGGTGCTGCAAAGGCAGTAGCACTTGTTATACCAGAGCTTAAAGGCCGTATTGATGGACTTGCAGTAAGAGTTCCAACACCTGATGGAAGCCTAACTGATTTTACATGTGTACTAAAGCGTGATGTAACCGCTGAAGAAGTAAATAATGCATTTAAACTTGCAGCAGAAAAAAGTCTAAGAGGAATTATGGAATACTCTGAAGAACCTCTGGTATCAACTGATATTATTGGGAACTCACATTCCGCAATAATTGATGGTCTTAGCACAAAAGTAATCGGTGATCGTGGAAATCTTTTAAAGATACTTTCTTGGTATGATAACGAATGGGGTTATAGCTGTAGGCTTGTAGATCTCATCAATTATATTTTTTTAAATCATTCAAGGCCTATTAGTGAACTTCAAATTGCATAAGCTTATTATTTTTTATAGAATTGTTTAAATAAACATTTTTAATACCAGTTTCTTGGAGGTTTAAACTTATGAAGGAATATAACACACTAGATGATTTTAAATTAGAAAATAAAACCGTTTTATTACGAGTAGATTTTAACATGCCACTTGATAAAAAAACCCTTGAAATACTTGATACAACTCGTATAAAAAAAGTACTGCCAACAATAAAAGAATTAATTAATAAAAATGCAAAAACAGTAATTATTGCACATCAAGGAAGACAAGGCGACTGGGATTTTACAAACATGCAAAAACATGCAAAGGCATTAGAAAAACTAATTGATAAAAAAGTAAAATTCGTTGATGATATATTTGGTAAAAAAGCAAAAACTGCTATTAAAGGAATGAAACCAGGCGATATTATAATGCTTGACAATGTTCGTAAATACAAAGATGAAACAGAGAAAAAAACACCTGAAGAGCACGCACAATCGGAGCTAGTACAAAACTTGTACCCACTTGCTGATTATTTTGTAAACGATGCCTTTGCAGCAGCCCATAGAAAGCAATGTAGTCTAACTGGTTTTACAGTAGTTCTTCCTTCTGCTGCCGGCCGTCTTATGCAAAAAGAACTTGAAACACTTAGTAAAATTATTGCTAATCCTGAAAAACCATCAGTTTTCTTATTTGGTGGCGCAAAATTTTCAGATGTAATAGTTACAATAGAACGTCTTCTTGAAAACAAAACTGCAGATAAGATAATACTTACAGGCCTTCCTGCAAATGCATTTCTTAAAGCAGAGGGAATAAATCTTGGTGATAAAAACGAAGAAATGCTTGCAAAAGAAGGAACACCTGAAAACTATGAAGAGATCAAAAAAATACTTGCAAAATACAAAGATAACATATATCTACCATTTGATTTTGCCCAGCAGAGCAACACCCTCAGAAACGAAATAGATATCTCGCAGCTTCCAACCCAATATAATCTATTTGATATTGGTGAAAAAACAATTGATAATTTCAAGAACATAATATCTGATGCAAAAACAGTATTCCTCTCGGGACCATGCGGTGTTTTTGAAAACCCTGCTTTTATGAAGGGAACACAAGAAATATTTACACATGTTGCAAACTCAGATGTATTTTCAATTGTTGGGGGTGGTCATACCGTTGCTGCTATTGAAAAATTGGGCCTTGAAAACAAAATTTCTCATATAAGCACTGGTGGTGGAGCTCTTGAGAAATTTATGATGGGTGAAAAATTACCTGCCGTTGAAGCATTAAAAGCTGCAAAAAATAGAAATAAAAAATAATTTTTTGAGATAATCTCAAATAATATCTTTTCTTTTCATATTTTTCTTTTACATAAGGGCTGGTAGATCAGCTGGAAGATCGCTACCTTCGCAAGGTAGAGGCCGCGGGTTCAAATCCCGCCCAGTCCATCCTCCTTTCTCGGAGGAAATTCAGTCAAGAGAGCTAAAAAAGGTCTTCTCTTGATTTTTTCATGCTGTCCTCCCATATCATTTTTATGTAGTCTGAGGGCATGGAAAAACCAATCATTTGGCTCTTGTCTATGCCTAATAAATATTTAAATCTCTATTGCAGGGCCTAACCATCTCAAACATCAATGTCATAATGCCATAAAAATTAACAATGAATGAGGGGTCTTAGGTTAGGGATTGGAGGTTGGAGTTGAAAACACAGCCTGAAGTATTTTTATGTTACAATTTAATGCCACATGAAATGTAATGCTAATGTTGATTGAGAACCTCTACGGTGTAGAGGTTCTTGATGGACATTAAATCCACAT
>JALHTX010000288.1 GCA_022866015.1 Thermoplasmatota archaeon | reverse complement strand
TTTAGGATTTAATATTCATTTTACAGATCATTTTGATGTATATAGTTGTCCAGAGGGAAGAAATTGGCTTTATCAAAAGGATTATTCTGAAACTGGTTCTTGGGATATTAAAGGTTGGGGAACTCCCACAATGTTAGTGGAAATTGGGGCATCTTGGATTAGAAGAGTATGGGATTATAACAATTATAAATGGAAAGATGCAGACCCATGGTTTGATTCAGGGCATGATATGAAAGAAAAAAAAATTAATGTTATTCCTTCTTGTTGTTTTCCAGTTGGTACAAAGATAACTATGGTAGATAAAAGCTATAAAAATATAGAAGACGTTAATATTGGTGATAGTATATTGTCATATGATCCGATTTCAGGTGATTATTCGTCATGGACTGTAAATATCCTTTCTAAGCCAATTCATCCTGTTGTTGAGATAAATAATGGTCTTATATGTGCTACCGAAGACCACCCGTTTTTTGTAAAAACAAATAATGGGGATACTTGCTGGGCTGCCGTGGAACCATTAGACTATGTAGTAAGAGGAATAAATGGAGAACTACATAAACTTAGCATTGGGGACTGTTTATTAAATTCAGATGGTGAATAGGTAAAAATCGATAGTATTGCGTATAATCCAGAGTGTGTACAAACATACAATATACTTTCATGGTCAGGAAAAAATAATTATTTTGCCAATGATGTGTTAGTTCACGAAGAATTTCCTAAATGGTCTTATTTAATTAACGGCTGGTTAAGACAAGAACACCCTTTATTATATTTGATTCAATTATTTAAGGATAAAATTATTACTATTATGCCCTAAATTCTTTTTTTTCTTTTTTTAACTTATCTGATATAGTTAAAGAGATAATTTAACAATTTGTTGCTTTTAACCTTTTTATTTTTAATTTTGCTGCATATATTTTTCATAAAATTTAAAAATAATTAATTAGTTAATTATTTTCAATTTGTGGAGAAAAATAGAATGAAAAAAGGAGTAAAAAGAGTAATGATATTAATCATTACAAGTTTTTTTATTGGGACTGTTTTTACCACTTTTCATAGTGAAACAACAGTTAAAGCAACTTTTTTTTACGGGGATATTGTTGATCAATACCAAATGATGGATTCATACCATGCAGCTATTATTGAAGCTGGTTATCCTTCATGGCAATCGTTTAAACCGTCGATGAGTCCTTTGACTAAAGTCGAACTTTTTGTGAATTATCATAGTAATACAGATCCAGATGCCCCTCTAAATATTTCCATAAAAAAGGGATGGACTGGTGATGTGTTAACATCCTGTGAAGTTGCAGCAGAAGATATGAAAGTTAAAGCGTCATGGATTGAATTTGATTTTGACGATATATCAGTGAAAACTGAGGAGGAATATTATATTATTGTTTCTACTAGTTCCTCTGCATATGAATGGCGATTTAACACTGATGATCTATATCCGAGGGGCGGAGGAAGTCGAGGTGGTGATTTTTTATTTAAAACTTACTCATATGGAAATGTCATTGCACCAGTTACACCTACAATAAATGGATCGGTTTCTGGAAGTACATCACAATCATATCCCTATCAAATTACATCATCTGACCATTATGGTAGAGTGTTATATTATTATATTGACTGGGGCGATGGAAGTGTGGAGGGAGATGGATGGATAGGACCTTATGCTTCAGGAGAAACTATAGAATTTAATCATTCATGGTATAAAAGTGGCAGTTATGAAATCAACATAACAGCAAGAACAATTGAATATGTTGAAAGTAAGACAGGAACGCTTACTGTATCTATGCCAAAAAATAAAACAATGGAATATCCTATAATAAGTTGGTTATCTGAAAAACTTGTTCAACGTTTTCCTTTCTTTGAAAAAATACTAAACCAA
>JALHTX010000287.1 GCA_022866015.1 Thermoplasmatota archaeon | reverse complement strand
ATGAACAAAATAACATTACTTATAATAGGGTTTGAAATTGTAGTTTGAGGGAGGAAAAAACAATTGAATCACCAGAAAGACTCATTGGATGATACTCTTGAATACATTTCAGAAATTACAAAAGTATTAGATTTTGAAAACAAGTTCATCTCCATAATCACTGATAATGTAAATAAGATAATAAGAAAAATAATATTTGTCTTTGTCTTATTAATTGCCATATGCTTAATACCACTATTTACCTATACTTCACAGGTAGTATACGATAGAGTTATTTACGCATCTATTGGAGTTCTTACATTTATATCAATATTTTACTCACTTTTAATATCTGATACTGGGAGGGGTGTATTAAATAGGATAAACAAATCACTAGAGACGATGAAAGAGAATGTGGAAAAAGTATCAAGCGAAGAAATAAAAAAAAGAGATATACACAATGATATTATGAGTATAGGATGGATAACAGTTGACGCTTCATTAAGTATTAAAAAATTGGAAGAAGTGAAAAGTTTTATAGATGTTGAACGTTATTTGAGGATTACAGTATTCTCTCTATTAATCTCAATAGTTCTCTCATTATTTAATGTTCATGAACTTCAATTAACTGCATATGCATTATTTGTATGTGGGTTTTCCGTTAGTGGTGTAATAATATTACTGTGGGGAGGTCTACACAAGATACTAGACATTTTTGAAAAACATTTGAAACCAAAAATAGAAGATAAAAATATATCAATACAATAAAAAATGAAATTGTAGTTTTGAGGGAGGAAAAATATGGCAAAATTAGAACGATATAATGAGATTAATAATGTAGTTCAAAAAAGAGAGATAACCGGTTGTATACCTTGGGCTATTGAGTGGATGATAAGATATAAAGGCATGGTTGCCAATGATTGGAAAATACCTGAAGGTCAGTTGGACGTTTTTCAAGATAACTATGACCTGGAATCACTTTGTATAGGTACAAATTCTTTTCAAAGCATCAAAACAGCAATTGAACATGATTATAATACAATCCAACTTGGATTAATGTCATTTCAAACAAATCAATGACAACAAAAATTTCAACATATTCAAAATTTACTTCAGCAAGGGACACCTTGTATTATGCCTATAAAACAATTTCCACAGGTTCCTACTCATGTAATGCCAATTATAGAAGTCAATACAAAATATATCAGAGTGATTTGGAGTATTGCTAAAAATAATCAAGAAATACAATCATTTCCTATAAGTCGTTTGGTGATGTTGCATTCCCGTGGTCTAAGTGGGAATAATATTTTGTTTCTACAGTAACTCTACATCATAAAAAACGTCCGTTTATTTACTTCTGATTTCATCTCCTTACGAAACTGTCAAATTTACAGGGACCCTTTTTTTACCTATATGTTCATCCCTTCTCCTGCAATTAAAAATATAATGTTTTAAAGGTATATTTTTATAGAAGAACAATGCTATATAATTATACAAAGGGGGAAGGTATGGATAAATATCCATCATTTAGGAAATGTTTAGCGGTTGAAATCATTCTCGTATTAATTGCGACAGGTATCATTCAATCTACTGCACAAGATGGAGAGAAATCATCGTTGTCGACATCTGATGGTAAATGGTTGTATGTTGGTGGTGATGGACCTGGGAACTATACTACTATTCAAAGTGCAATTAATGCATCAAATTCAGGTGATACTGTTATTGTTTTCAGTGGTATATATTATGAAAATGTTGTTATAAATGTGTCAATACACCTCATTGGTGAGGAGAAAAATACCACTTTTGTTGATGGAAAATACCATGAGGATGTTATAAGAATTAATAAAAATAATACATGGATTGAAGGATTTACGATTATAAAAAGCGGTAATGAAACATTTTCGAAAAATTCAGGTATCAATATATTTTCGAGTAGTAATACGATAATTAATTGTAATTTTTATGATAATTATTTTGGAATTTGGAATCAGCTTTTTACATGTAATAATATTGTAATGAATAACAATTTTTATGATAATTATATTGGTATGCGGATACTTGATGGTTCAAGTGGACACAGTTTTATAAATAATATAGTAAACTCAAATGATGATTGTGGACTAGCAGCATCTGGAACTGAGAATCTAATCTCTGGTAATGTTTTTTTGAATCATAAAAAAAATAAGGGTGCAGGACTTATTTTAATGGGTAACTATAACGTTGTAAAAGATAATCATTTTGAAAATAATTTATTTGGTATCGTTTGTGCATCCGCATTTTCTAATCAAATTGCAAAAAATAATTTTATTGACAATGAGAATCATTCAGGTATGTATGTAGATGGTATATATCTCTATGATTATAGAAATAAATGGGTCAATAATTATTGGGGTGGCTCAATATTAAGTGGGGTATTTCCAAAGGTCCTTTTAGGTCATGCGTTTCTTTGGCCTTTAGCTATTATATATCCGTATATCGAGGTTGATTGGCATCCAGCTAAGGAACCCTATGATATCCAAGGGATGAGTTGAAAAAAGAACATATGAAATTATAGACTTTTATAGAGGTAATTATTATCCATTAATCAAAATAATACCGGTAATCATATGTTCAAAGTATTTCCCCTGTATTTTTATTAAACCATCTCTGGTAATAACCAGATTTTCTTCTTCTTGTTTTTTTATCTGGTCCACGCTTACCAACATTTTTAGCATGTTTTAATCCTTCTTTTGTTCTCTCACTAATTATATCTCTTTCAAACTGGGCGAATGCTGAAATAATGTTGAACTGAAGCATTCCAGAGGCACTGGACAAGTCGATATTATCGGTTAATGAGATGAACTTCACGCCTCTATTAAAGAGCGTGGTGACCTCCCTGCTCAATTCCTGAGTGCTTCGTGCCCATCGGTCAATCTTCCAAACAACTACACCATCAAACTCTTTATCGAGAAGACGCTGATATAAGGCATATTTAACAGGACGAGTTTTGCGTGTTGATTCTTTTTCTTCAAAGAGTGCATAGTCCCATCCTTCTCTTTTTGCCTTTTCAATTAATGCATCTTTTTGCATTTTTAGGTTTTGCTCTTTAGTAGAAACTCTAACGTATAATGCTACTTTCAAATTACTCCACGCTCACAGTTTTCCCTTTCAATAGAAATATTCTTCTCAGTGTTCTTATCCATG
Source organism: Thermoplasmatota archaeon (assembly GCA_022866015.1). GTDB lineage: Archaea > Thermoplasmatota > E2 > DHVEG-1 > DHVEG-1 > PFL35. The sequence goes on along the minus strand of JALHTX010000287.1, from coordinate 19,411 downwards.
ACGTCAATAATTGTCTCAAGTGGAATATTAAAATCTTTAATTTTTTTCATTACATCTAATAATTCAGGTAAACGCCCTGAGTCTGCTAAATTAAGAAACTCCATGATAGCAACAGCCTTTTTTCTAACATCTGTTTCCAACTCAGGAATATTGTTTTTTGAACTATCACCCTGCAACCCTCCAACGCTATAATTATCCGACTGGAACGCTTGCTGTAACTCAGTATATGGAGTAGGACGTATAGCATAACTTGTCTTTGTTTTACCAATTAATTTCATCTGCATCTTAAAATGATGCATAATCCCATATTCTGCACTGATGCATTTTCTCATAATAAAATCGTCAAGTGCATCCAACTTATCATATTCCCATTCCATATCTGCTATCTTAATCATCAGAGTATCTGTTTTTTTGCCTTCAAAACGCTGAACAGTCAATCCTTGTCCAAGCCTATCGTGACCGTAGTAGATATATTGGATTACACTATTCCTCATTGGTATTATCCTATCCCAGCTTTTAGGGTCATTTGTGACATATGATTTTGCGATAATACAATACTTGAATGTTTGATTGTGGATTCTTAAAACTTTTTTACAGCCACACCGTAAGGTTTGTAAACTCCTGCTTTTATATGGATATGGCTTCTTGGTAACAATATATGACTTGTAAACCGTCCTCAAATTACAAATTATATATTCTTTCTGCTCTAATTCTCCAATTATTTGTGATAACCTTGATTTTTTTATGTTAAAGCCTTTCTCCCTAAGTAAAACAATTATTTCATATTGTTTTTTACCCATACCAATAAGGTCGTATATTGTATCACGAACTGCGTAATTCTTTGGATGTGGCATTAATCACCACCATGCAAAAGTTTATAGTTCAGTTTAGAGTTCAACTGAACACCGTGATTTCTCCAAGAAAAAAAATTAAATAATATGTGAATATTGTAAAAAAAATCAAAAAAAGAAAAAAAAGGTTTTAGTGAGATGAACAAAAATCCGAAACCGTGTTTTTTTGGTTTTGTTTCGACTTTTTTTTCTCCTGTTGAGTGATACTGAATCTGGACGGGGCTACTATTTATTTTTATTCAAGAATTTTAACTGATATTTCTTTGTTTATTTCAATAATTGCTCCTTCACTGCGTTTACTTATGCTACAATTTACAAATATTGTATTATTAATTCTTTTATATCCTGGGTCTTCATGGATATGCCCACTAAGAACAAGCCTTGGTTTAAATTTGTCAACTAGCTCACGGAGTTCTTTACTTCCACCATGCATTCCAATAAATATTTTATCCACGGTACCAAAAGGTGGTACATGAGTAACTAGTATTGTTTTTTCATCAATCATCTTTTTTTCTTCAAGTGTTTTAAAATCATCGGGGTTTATTCCGCTTGAACCAACAAAAGATATACCTTTTTTAACTACTTTTTTTAGTTCAATTCTTGTTGCTTTGCTATTATCTATACCTTTCTCTACATCAGGTGAATCTATGTTGCCTGTTACTGCTATTGTTTCAACAGGTATCTGATCTAAAAAATTCTTTGCTACATCTCCAGGTCCAAACTGTGTTATATCACCACACACAATTACAAGATCTGGAGCGTATCTTTTTATATTTTTTAAAATAAGGTTCAGACGATACTGTGAACCATGTATATCTGCAACACTATAGATTTTCATTTTTTTTACATCCTATCAAAGTGATTCATCTCAATATAGTTTAGTCGTATTAAACAAAATGGGGATAATCAATTTTTTCCTTAGATATAATCTAGTATGACGTTCAAGTCTTTGGTTACAACATCAGCATATTCGTTCACTTTATCAGATGCATTAAATGCTATACCAATACCTGCTTTTTTAATCATACCAATATCAACAATTCCATCACCGACAGCAATAGACTCATTAACAGATATACCTAATTTTTTACAGAGGTTTGTAAGTGTTTGCTCTTTACAAATTGAGTAGATATTACCTGTAATATCACTAATTAGATTTTTGTTGCTAATTTGAATATCACCAGTTATAGTACCGTTATTAGTTAGAAGATTATTGGCAAAAGCAAAATCAATTTTTAATCGGTTTTTCAAATCCTCTGCAAGAAACATATAGCTATCTGTAGCAATTGCGATTTTAATGTCTTTCTTTTTCAAATTTTTAATAATGTTTTCTACATTATCCTGTAAAGGAACATTATGAAAAATACTTAGAAACTCATCTTTTCTAAAACCTTTGCATAGTTTAGCAATCTCTATACTTTTTTTATAAAAAGGCATTTCTTTTTTATTTTTAAAATAGCTTAAAAGTTCATCATAAAAACCTAGTTTTTCAGCGATAACAAAAATACCTTTACCATTAAGTAGTGTTCCATCCATGTCAAACATCACTAGTTTATACTTATTCATTTGCAGTTCCTTTGCTATAGACTGAAATAAAACCTTTTTTTAAAAGTTTTTACCAAAATCAAATAAATAAAAAATATATTTCCCCTTTTATGCCAGTTGTAACATTTGACTATAATGATTTCCTAAATTTATTAGGATATAAAGTATCAAAAAAAGAATTACTTGAAAAACTACCTATGATAGGTGCAGACCTTGATAGAGTAGAAGGCGATGAAATAAGTATAGAGTTTTTCCCTGACAGACCAGATCTTGCATCTGTTGAAGGAATTGCACGAGCATCTCGTGCTTTTTTTAACTTTAAGACTGGTTTAAAAGAATATACCGTTAAAAAGTCTGATGTTGTAATTACTGTTGATGCTAGTGTCAAAAAAGTAAGACCATTTGTTGTAACAGCGCTTGTTAAAAATGTTACGATGACTGATGAATTAATCTCATCTTTAATGGAACTACAGGAAAAATTACATATAGGTTTGGGTCGCAACCGTAAAAAGGTGGCAATTGGTGTACATAATTTTGAACCCGTTAAACCACCTTTTACATATAAAGCAGTTGACCCTGATGCAGTACAGTTTGTACCTTTAAATAAAGTAGAGTCAATGACTCTCAGACAGATACTTAAAAAACATGAAAAAGGTGTAGATTATGCATATCTCCTTGAAGGATATGATAAGCATCCATTGATTGTTGATATAAATAATAATGTTCTTTCATATCCACCTATTATCAATGGTAGTTTAACTGAAGTTACACCTTTTACAACTGATCTTTTTATTGATGTTACAGGTAATGATAAAAAAGCAATAAATTATGCACTTAATATTGTTGTTACAGCCCTTGCAGAACGTGGTGGACAAATATATTTAACAACTGTGAAAGATGGAAATGAAACATTTACTACGCCGCATCTTAATCCCTTAAAAATGAATCTATCCATAGATTATGTAAATAAGATTCTTGGAACAAATCTAAGTGTAAAAGAAGTAATAAAATCTTTGCAGAAAATGGGTTATAATTGTATTAATAAATCAAAAAACAAACTTAGTGTAGCTATTCCTGCTTATCGAGCAGATATTCTTCATGAAATTGATCTTGTAGAGGATGTTGCAAAAGGTTTTGGTTACGAAAACTTTGAATCTGATTTTCCAAAGTCTTTGACTTTTGGTAAAAAACTTAAATATCAAGATTTTTGTGATGCACTTAGAGATATAATGATAGGTTTGGGTTTTAATGAGGTTACTACTTTTACAATTAGTAATGATAAAGACGAGTTTGAAAAAATAGGGTTAAAGAAAGAAACATGTGTAGAAATTCAAAACCCTATAGGTGACGAGTTTTCTTGCTTGCGTGTAGGTCTTATTCCATCTCTTCTAAAAATTTTAAATGAGAATAGGCATCATGCACTACCTCAGCAGATTTTTGAACTTGGAATAGTGGTTAATCAAAAGTTTATAAACAAGTTTTACCTAGGTTTTGTAAAAATAGATGCAAAAGCAAATTTCACTGAATGTAAATCATTTGTCGAAGCAATTATGAGAGATATAGGTAGTACTTATGAGATTAAAGATTTTAGTCATCCTGGTTTTGTAAATGGGCGATGTGCAGCAGTTATTGTAAATAATAAAAACGCAGGTTTCTTTGGTGAGCTTCATCCTCAGACGATTTCAAATTTTTCACTTGAACATCCAATCATCGCATTTGAAATAAACACAGATATTTTGCATCAATAACTTTTTTATTTTGTATTTATTGCCTGGTTTATTGTAATGACTAAGATTTGTAGTAAATGTAAGAAACAATCTGTAACCTATATAAGGTATAACGGCACTCATCTGTGCCGTGATCATTTTATTGAGTATTTTGAAAGAAGAGTAAAAAAAGATATTAAAAAACAAGGTAAAACCCATGGTCCTGCAAAGATAGGTGTTGCTGTATCTGGTGGTAAAGACAGTATTACTACTCTTCATGTAATGCATGATATTTTTTCAAAAAGATCTGATATTCAAATTATTTGTATAACAGTTGATGAAGGAATAAAAGGATATAGAGATAAGAGTATAAAATATATTAAAAACAACTGTAAACTTTTAGATGTTGAGTCTTATATTATATCTTTTAAAGAAGTAACAGGTTTTACAATGGATGAAATAGCTGCAAAAAAAGATGAACTTGGTGAATGTAGCTATTGTGGTGTCTTTAGAAGACTTTGTTTGAATCAGAAATCAAAAGAATTAGGTGTTACAAAACTTGCAACAGGTCATAATCTTGATGATATGGCTCAGTCTGTTCTTATGAATTTTGTTAGTGGTGATATAAAAAAATTAGCGCGTCTGGGTCCACATAAAAAAGTTCAACCAGGTCTTATCCCACGCATAATGCCACTGCGTAGTATTCCTGAGAAAGAAAATATGCTGTATGCGATTTTAAAAAATTTACAGTTTCAAGATGCAGAGTGTCCTTATTCTACTAGAGCATTGCGCGGTAGTTTTAGAAATATAGTTGATGCTCTTGAGTATCAAACTCCTGGAGCGCGTCATAGTATTCTAAATAGTTATGATACGATAAAAGATATGCTTTTAGAAAAATATCCTCAAGCAATTATAAGTAAATGCATAATTTGTGGTGAACCAACAAGTCAAAAGCTTTGTAAAGCATGTATTCTTAAAAAAAGGATAAGTTAATCTTTAAAGTTATTTCAAAAAAGTTTTTATTTGAATTGATACTGACCTAATGTTAGTAAAATGAAACATCTTAAGCTTAAATGTAAACCCCTTGATGATCTTTTAGGTGGAGGAATAGAAAGCGGGACAATTACCGAAGTTTACGGAGAAGCAGGTAGCGGTAAATCAAATCTCTGTTTGCAAGCTACTCGTGAATGTGCAAGCTTAGGAAAAAAGGTTGCATTTGTTGATAGCGAAGGTGTTTCAATTGAAAGGCTTAATCAAATGTGCAAAAAGGATTATAACTTTAAAAAAATCCTTGATAATATAATGTTTTTTATGCCTGATTCTTTTGATTCTCAGGAGAAAATGATAAAAGAAGCAATTGATAATAATGACGTTGAGTTAATTGTTGTTGATACTTTGAATCTTTTTTATAGGATGCATCTTGAAGAGGATAAAGAAGCAACAATGCGTTCTTTTCTAAGGCAAATGGGTAGTATGCAAATAGCTGCAAGGAAAAAAGATATTTTTGTTCTTGTATCCGAGCAAGTATATACTGATAAAAATGGTGAAATAAAACCTTTTACTCATCGTGAAACAGAACACATGATAAAGACTAGTATAAAACTTGAAAAAACAGGTGTTGGAAAAAGAACTGCGATAATTATGAAGCATAGATCTCAACCTGAAGGAAAAACAGCGACTTTTACAATAACTTCTAGTGGATTGGAATAAATTTATGCAAAAAATCGTAAACTGGTTTAATGAAAGTATATATACAAAGCTTCTGTCACCTGCATGCAGAATGTGTGCAGAGGGTTCAAAAATGGTTTTACTTGTAACAGGATTATGTCCTGCATCTTGTTTTTATTGTCCTTTAAGTGAGAAAAAAATCGGAAAAGATAAAATTTTTGCAGATGAATGGGAATTATCTAATGAAAATGATACAGAAAAACTAATCCTCGAAGCAAAATACATTGAAGCAAAAGGAGCAGGTATTACTGGTGGTGATCCACTTATTAAATGGAAAAGAACCAAAGGATATATTTCTCTTTTAAAAAATGAATTTGGAAGTGATTTTCATATACATCTTTATACCTCTGGTTTAAAAAATGGCGAGTACATTGATGAATTGGTAGCTGCAGGTCTTGATGAAATACGTTTTCACCCGATGCCTATTTATTGGGAGAAAATGCAAGATGCACCTTTTTTAAAATATATTAAAAAATCAATTACGCTTGATTGTGATGTAGCATTTGAAATACCGGTAATCCCAGGTTTTGAAACAGATATTTTTTTACTTGTTAAATGGGCAAGTGAAAATAATGTTTCGTGGGTTAATTTAAATGAACTTGAATATTCCGAGACAAATGCTAAAGAACTTAATAGTAAAGATTTCACAGTTAAAGATGATATATCGTCAGCTGTAAAAAATAGTCAACAAACTGCTTATAATGTTATTAAAAGAATTGTAAATGCTGATTTACAGATAGGAGTTCATTATTGTTCATCTTCTTTTAAAGATGGGATACAGCTTAGAAACCGAATTAAACGTCGTGCAGAAAATATAGCAAAAAAAAGTGATATAATAACAAATGATGGAACACTGCTAAAAGGCATTGTTGTTTCAAAAAATAAATCAGTAAACGAAATTTATAAATTATTAGTTAGCACTCTAAAAATACAAAACAAATATGTGAATATTGATCTTGATAAAAAAAGAATTGAGCTTGCTATTTGGATTTTAGAAAAAAATTTAAAGTTTTTCAAAGAAAATAATTTTGAGTGTTACATTGTTGAAGAATATCCTACTGCAGACAGACTTGAAGTAGAAAAAATACCTTTAACTTAAAAATATTTTTTTACTTGAACAACCTTTTTATAATAGACCTGTATTCAAGTGCTTTACATATCTAGTAATAATATGTCTATGAAAGCTTAAAAATAAGGAGGCTAAAAAACTATGCCAATGTATGTAAAATTTCAAACACCAAAAGAAATCCAAGATTTAGCCTATGATCTTGTAGAAAAAGCTAGAGATAATGGCAAAATCAGTAAAGGAGCAAATGAAGTTACAAAACAAGTAGAACGTGGACAAGCAAAACTAGTAGTAATGGCTGAAGACATAACACCTGAAGAAATACTTGCGCATATGCCAGTTTTATGCGAAGAAAAAAACACGCCCTATGCATATGTCCCAAGTAAGGATGAACTAGGTAGTGCTGCGGGTTTAAAGGTTAGTACTGCAGCAGTAGCAATTACAAACCCTGGAAAAGACAAAGTAGGAATTGAAACTCTTATCAAAAAAATAGAACCACTTAAAATTAAAAAACAACAGTGATAGAATATGGCTGTAGAAGGAACACCTTGTGAAGTAGTAGAAATAATCGACCGTACCGGTATGGCTGGTGAAGCATCACAAGTTAAAATAAGGGTACTTGATGGAATTGATAAAGGTAAAATTATTACTCGTAATGTTATGGGTCCGGTTCAACTTGGTGATATATTAATGCTTGGTGAGACACAGCGTGAAGCAAGAAGACTTGGTGGACCACGTTAGAGGTTAAGTTTATGGTTGAGCGACGTAAATGTTCATTTTGTGGAGATGAAATAGAACCTGGTACTGGTAAAATCTATGGTAAAAAAGATGGAACAGTTCTTTATTTTTGTAAACTTAAATGCCAGATAAACATGCTTAATTTGAAGCGTATACCTCGACGTGTTCGTTGGAGTAAGTATTATTCTAAAAAATAATTCTTTTTTTAATTTTTTGTTAAGATACAATTTATTGTTATTTTTGTTGTGTAGGTGATTGTACAGGTAGTTATGTATATAAATAAGTAGATTAAAACATAATTTGTATTTTTACTTATTATGTTTCTATCAAAGCAGATTTCTTATATATCTAAAAGTCCTAGAAAACAAGCAAAAATAAAAGAATAGATAAAAAATAATCTAATTAAACCTATTCTTCCTTTTTTTCAAATAATATATTTTAAATAATACTATGTATTTTTCATATAAAATTTAATTTTGGGGAGAAATGAGATTATTATGGAGGATATTGAAATTAAAACTGTTAGAATAGAAAAACCTGATGACATGAATTTTATTTTTGGTCAAACTCATTTTATAAAATCTGTTGAAGACCTTTATGAGTCTATGGCAAATAGTGTTCCTTCTGCAAAATTTGCTGTTGCTTTTTGTGAAGCTAGCGGTGCATGTAAAGTTAGAGTTGAAGGTAACGATGAAGTTTTGAAAAAACTTGCAGAAAAAAACGCTCTTGCAATTGGTACTGGTCATAGTTTTATTGTGTTTATGAAGAATTGTTTTCCTTTAAATGTTTTAAATGCTATAAAAAATAATCCTCAGGTTTGTAATATTTATTGTGCCACTGCAAATCCTACAATTGTTGTTATTGCAGAATCAAAAAATGCGGATGGTAAAGGCCGTGGTGTTTTAGGTGTGATCGACGGTTTTATTCCTAAGGGTGTAGAAAACAAAGAAGATTTTGTTTGGCGTAAAAAATTTTTACGTGATATTGGTTATAAGCTTTAGTGGCCATATTTACCTATGAGCGGGACAAAAGCGCATCCACCATGATTTTCTTTTTTTATTTTTCCATTATTTTTTTCCAAGAGATATAATGTGCAAATAGTGCCTCCAACAGGTATTAACATTTTACCAGGGTCTTTTAATTGTTCAATTAACGGTTGTGGTATACTTGGTGCTGCACATGTTACATATATTCTATCATATGGTGCATATTTTGCAAGTCCTTCTGAGCCATCTCCTATTTCAACTGTTACATTCTTGATGTTTGTGTTTTTAAGGTTTTGTTTTGCTTTTTCTGCTAGGTTTTTGTGTCTTTCTATTGTATATACTTGACCATTTGGTTCTATTATTTTTGCAACTATTGCTGCATGGTATCCTGAGCCTGTGCCTATCTCTAGTATTTTTTGGTCTTTTTTTAGGTCTAGTTCTTCGCACATTATTGCTATCATATGTGGTGCTGATATTGTTTGACCTTGTCCTATTTCTAGTGGTGTATCTGAGTATGCATACTGTTTAAAAATAGGTGGTATAAATTCTTCTCTTGGTATTTCTAAGAATGCTTTTTCTATTTCTTTTGTTTTTATTCTTCCTTGTTTTTTTAGTGATTCTACAAGGTTTTTTCTTTTTTCGTCTATTTTCATAGTATTTTACTATTTGATAGCATTGTTTTTTATATATTTATTTTGTTTTACCTTTTTGTTTTAAGAGTTAAAACCTAGCCAACTTTGTTAAGCAATAATAAGTTTCCAAAAACGATTTATTTATTAATGAATTTAAAATACAGAATAAATCTAATCGAGGTATATATATGCAATTATTCAAGAAAAAACATAGACAAGAAGAAGAGGAAGAAGAGGAAGAAGAGAAAGAAGAGGAAGAGGATTCGCAAGGGTAATTACTATTTAATGGGTGATAACTAAACCACCCTTTATTTTTTTATATATTTGTTTTAAAATATTTTTTTCCCTCAAACTACAATTTCAGAGACGTTGAATTTCGTTTTTTCTTTTCAATTGTTTATTTATTTCTTCTGTATTTTTATAAAGATAATAACATTCTGGACAAACTGTTTTTCAATCAGGAAGTTTATAATATTTTAACCATAATGTTTTACTACAATTTGAACAATTAAATGTCGAGGTTAATTTTCCCATATATTCTTCCCTCAAATCATTATTTCAAAACAATTTTTTGGTTAAAAACTTCTCTTTTTAAAAATATGGGTTAATTGATTGGTAAAGGAGATGAAGGAGGTTAGGAATAAAATAGAAATAACGTACCAATCAACTCCCCCAAATTAACATCTGTTAAGTATGTTTAATTTATAAACTTTACTATTTAGCAGCTTGTTCGTTATCGTTTCATTGAAAAAACAAGTATTGATGAGGAATAAAAAAGTAATTATTTTTTTATTTTTTCAATATTCTTATTTATAGATTTTTGTATTTTCTTGCTTCTTGATGTTTCTTTATATCTTAGTGGATAATCAACACCAGGAAAAATAACCATTATACATGAAGTAACTAGCATTATACATACTAAAAATATTCCTATCCTTTTCCTCATAATTTTTCCCCCAAAAATATAAATGTGATATATAATAACCAAACTTAAACATTTCTTAGAGAAGAAATAGGTTAAAAACAACAATTTATTAAGATCTCTATATATCAACAGGCGAAAAAAAGATAGATACTTATTTTTCATGAATCTCTTTATGCTGATTTACCATATAACAACAATATCAGATATAATATCAGTTTTTCCAGGTTTATAGTTGGTATCAAGTACACATTCATTATAGTTAACACCAATTTTTGGTATTGCCTTAAAAACTCCCCATTCAAAATATATCATTCCTTCATCAATAGTATCAAATCCTATTAGATAACGACTTTCCACATTTATCATATAAACTATGACATATGCACATCGTATACCTTGATTCTTTGAACTGTTTATCATTTTTGTTGGAGATTCGCCTATCACAGCATCTTCAGAAGTGCTAATAAAATCAGTTACTTCTTGCATGGTTGGATCATGCAAGTGATATATATCCCCAGATTTCAACTGTTGTAATTCTGAATTATTTTTTTCCAATTGACTTTGAATTAAATTCAAAGTTACTATTGCTGAATCTCGCTCATTTTCAACTCTGGTTAAATTTAAAGAAGATTTGGTAATCTCAGATTTTGTAGAATTAATTATTTCTCCTTCAGCATAGTAGATTACAAAAAACATTACCAGTAATATTATTAGAACGAATATTCTTTTTTTGATATTTTTTATTTCCATTTATAATCACTTATTTTGTTACCAATAGTGGTTTATTTCTACTATTGTATCATCATAATCTGGTGCTTTCCAAGAGTATCCTGGTTTAGTCGCAACATTTTGCCAATATCGCTCACCTATTGATATGTATGCTCTATCATCACTTTGTGGTTCAAAATATACTAAACCTTTATCAGTTGTATTAAAAGCAACTATTGCATGTCCGGTAAAAGTAGTATCAGCAAAATCTAAACTTACATATGCGCATCTAATTCCTTGTTTCAAAGCATTGTTACATACATCCCTAGAAAAATAGACGCAAGTATATTCACCTATAACATATTCATTTTGATCTGTTTTATCCTTTGCAAGAAACGTTAGGACTTCACTGTATGTTGGATCATGAAGATTATATCTTTTTTCAGCGTTTAATAAATTAATTTTATTTAAAATTATAGACAATTCATATTCATTTGAATCTATTTGTGCATTAAGAAAATTAAATTCATCTTGGACATTTTGGATATTATTATTTAAATTATTCAACTCTGCAGCATTAGAAAAAAGAGAAGATGTGTTATTATAACAAAGCCAAATACTAACAATCAATAATACTATTAAAGAAATTGAAATTATATTGTAGATAAGAGTATTTTTACTTGTAACCTTGGGCATCTACAATTTCCAAACATTTAATTGCTTATAAATCTCTCCTTAACAATTGTCCCTCTTTTTTCTCCTTTATCCTTTTTTTCGGGATTAGAAAACCTTGGAGAGTAAATTAATCAAAAGTTAGTATTATTAGCTGATGAATAACATCTCCCTGGAGCCATATTTCAATAAAAGTTAAACAAAAAAAAGTTATCTAGTCTTTATTTGTCTAATTCTTTATTTTTTATGTTTTTATGATAATAAATTAGATTTTGAAAAAATCATTTAATTTATCAATTTCAGGATTTGTTATCCCACAGCTCACTGCATTAAACATTTTTTCTAGTAGATGTATCTCTGAAAAAAATCCTTCATATAACTGGCGATATAATTCTACTACTTTTTTTGCATCACTCATATCATTTGCATTGAAACATATTACCCAGTCATAATTTCCATGTGTAAGAATACTGTTTGTGAATTCTACTCCCATTTTTTTTACTCTATCGGCTATCTCTCTTTTTGTTATATGATTAAGTATCTCTTCTGTAACTGGTTTGTTTGATCTTCTTATAAGCATTATGTAGCCTTTTTTGTCTAGTTTTTCTTCATCAACTACAGCTGTATATCCCCAGATAGTATGGTTTTTTTCTAGTATGTTTATTGCTCGCCATACTTTTTGTCTTGAGAATCCACATTTTTCTGCAATATCATTTATGCTTTTATTCGCATTTTTTCTTAGTTCATCAAGTATCCTTCTTTCATCCTTTTCTATTTGTTTTACACTATTTTTAGCCATGTATCCGAAAATCTTACTCTAATATAAAAAATTAATCACATATAATTAATAGTAATCACTAAAAACAAAGAAAGATATTTATATAATAAAATATATAATTATATAATACTGGGTCTAGTATGATAATAAAATTATTTTTTTAGCTCCTATAACTTCATCCTTTCAACCTCCAAGATACTAGACCCATTTATACATAATTTTGAACTATTCATAAATTTTCTATGTTAATAGGAAACATTTGTTTCGTTTAAGATAGAATAAATTTTTAAATCCTTAAAATATTCATAATTTACAACAAAGATTTGTATTAGTATTGGGTTTTTGTTGGTACAACCTACCTCGTCGAAAACCCAATACCCCCATTTTTTTATGATGTATATACTAGTCATAAGATTTAAATCAAGATAATCTATTAAATGTTTTAGAGGAAGGAAATAAAAGATGAGAAAGAAAATATTATTTTTTACCTTTTTGGTTTTTGTGATGCTGATGATAACACCTTATACATCATCCATTAGTATTTCTGATGAACAACAAAATTTTATATTGAAATCAAAGGAATATGTTGATTTAAATAATGAAAACACAACAGCATATCTCTTTATGACATTAGGACCAAGGGATTCAACGATATCAAAGATCACATATCAAAACGGAACTTTTTTGAACGCATCATCATTCTGGCTTAATCTAATGTTTACAATTGGATTGCGTTTAGGATTTTTAGTTGCCCCTTTAACAAGACCAATAGGATTTATGGTGTTGGACAAAATTGATTTCACAGTTGAATATATACAAGATATGCCACAGGATTCAAGGGGACTATATTATTCTTATATAGTTGAAATGGTGAATGGAAATTTAACAAATAATACAATAAATATTACGAATGAAAAGCATACTGTAAAATTAGAAGGTTTTCATGGTGCGTTAGTGTTGTTAAAAAGAAGTATGCTATTTCCTACATCTTTTGAGATTGTTGGAGAATGTGATCACTATACTCTAATCAAATAATCATTTTTTTCTTTTTTTTTTATTTTTTATGCATTTAAATAATTTTATATCACTATTTAAGTTAAATAAGCTATAAAAACTAGTTGTATATATTCATAAAAAATAGGGACTTTAAAAAATCATTATGAACGACAAAAAAACGTCAAAAAACCAAAAAACGATAATATATCTAGAGGTATATCTTTTACTAAAAAATCATAAACTACACTGGTGAGTATTATGAGAAAAAAAGTAGTAATAGCACTTGGCGGTAACGCACTTATTCAGAAGGATCAAGAGGGTACTATCTATGAGCAGTTTGCAAATACTCGTGCTGTTATGAAGCATATTGTTAAAATTGTAAAAGATGGTTGGGATGTAGTTATTACTCATGGTAATGGCCCTCAGGTTGGTGCTATTCTTCTGCAAAATGATCTTGCTCGTGATATTACACCTCCTATGCCTTTGGGTATTTGTGTTGCTGAAAGTGAGGGTCTTATTGGTTATATGATTCAGCAGTGTCTTTCTAATTCTTTGAAAAAAGAAGGAATTTCTCGTTCTGTTGTTGCATTAATCACTCAGGTTTTAGTTGATGAGGAGGATTCTTCTTTTAAGAATCCTACCAAACCTATTGGTCCTTACTATGATGATGATGAAGTGGAGGAGATTAAAGCTGAGGGTTATCAGGTTAAAAAGGTTAAAGATGGTTGGAGGATTGTTGTCCCTAGTCCTGATCCTAAAAGTATTGTCGAGGGTGAAATAATCAAAAAAATGCTTGATGACGATATTTTGGTTATTGCCTCTGGTGGTGGCGGTATGCCTGTTATTGAAAAAGAGGGTTGGGGTCTTGATGGTCTTGAGGCAGTAATAGATAAAGATCTTGCTTCTGAGCGTCTTGCAGAGCAGATTGATGCAGAGATATTAATGATTCTTACAAATGTTGAGCAAGTTTATTTAAGATATAGGCAACCGGGGGAAAAGAAACTGGATACTGTCAGTTTAAAAGATATTAAAAAATATTATGATGAAGAACATTTTCCTGAGGGAAGTATGGGTCCAAAGATACTTGCTGCGATTAGATTTTTAGAATCTGGTGGTAAAAAAGTAATTATCTCTCATGTTGAGAAGGGTTATGAAGCTTTTAAGGGTGAAACGGGAACGCATATTGTAAAATAGATTTTTTTTGTTATCTAAGTAGTTTTTATTAAATACTTTTGTATTTGGGATTTTAAGTATTATGGATACATCAGATATTGAAAAACAAATAAAAGACCTCGAAGATGAGATTTTCAATACTCAGAAAAATAAGGCTACTGAACATCATATCGGTAGACTTAAAGCAAAGATTGCAAGACTTAGACAGGAAGTTGATAAACGTAAAAGTGCTGGTGGCAAAGGTAAAGGTTTTTCAATTAAAAAACAGGGTGATGCAACTGTAGGCTTGGTGGGTTTTCCAAGTATTGGTAAAAGTACCCTTTTGAACCAACTTAATAGTGCAGAGAGTCGTGTTGGTTCTTATGATTTTACAACTCTTGATGCAATTCCTGGTATGATGTATTATAATGGTGCTGAGATTCAGATTTTTGATCTACCCGGTCTTATAAGTGGTGCCTCCGAGGGTAAAGGTCGTGGTCGCAAGGTTTTATCTGCAGTTAGAAACGTTGATCTTATTTTGTTTATGATCGATGCTGAGCATCCCTATCATCTTGAGCTTATGGCAAGTGAGCTTCATAAAGCAGGTCTTAGACTAAAACATACTCGCCCTGATGTTGTAGTTAAAAAAACAGGTTTTGGCGGTATTAATGTTTTTTCAACAATTAAGTTTTCATTTCTTGATGAGGAGTTAATAAAATCTATAGCTTCTGAGTATGTTATTAATGCTGATATTATTGTTCGTGAGGATATAACAGAGGATCAGCTTATTGATATTTTTATTGAGAATCGTGTTTATATTCCTGCAATTGTTATTGTAAATAAGATTGATTTAATAAATTCTAATATGCTTAAAAGACAAATCGAAAGTGTTAAAGCCCGTGGTTGGAAGGTTATTGGTATATCTGCTTTTAAGGGAACAGGGCTTAAAGAACTACAAAAACTTATATTTGAAGAGTTAAAGCTTATGCGTATTTTTATGAAGCCAGCTGGTAAAAAAGTAGATATGGATGAGCCGCTTATTCTCAGAAAGGGAAATACTGTTGAGGCTGCTTGTCGTAAGCTTCACAGGACGTTTAAGGATAAATTTCGTTATGCAAATGTATCAGGTCCTAGCGCTAAGCATGATGTTCAAAAGGTTGGTCTTGATCATGAGTTAAAAGATGGAGATATTTTAACAATTGTTTTATCCAGGTAAAATATTATTTTTTAAGTAGATTTTGTGCTTTTTTAACCATGTGTTTTTCGTTTAGCTCGTATTTCTCCCATAGTTCTGCAGGTGATCCACTTTCACAGAATACATCTTTTATCCCCATTCTAAGAAAACGGGTTTGAACATTGTTTTCTGCAAGTATTTCTGCAACAGCTGAACCAAGACCACCTATTATTGAGTGTTCTTCTGCAGTAATTATCGCCTTTGTTTCTTTTGCACACTTTAAAACTAGTTTTTCATCTAGTGGTTTTACTGTGTGCATGTCTATTACACGTGCAGATATCCCTTGTTCTTTAAGTATTTTTTTTGCTTCAAGTGCTGGTTCAACCATTGTACCTGTTGCAATAAACGTTATATCTTTTCCGTCTTCTACTACTATTCCTTTACCAATTTTTAGTTCTTCTAAGTCTTTTTCTGAGTATATAATTGGTGCATCTGCTCTTCCAACTCTTGCATACATGGGTCCTATGTTTTCGGCCATTAGATGCACGATTTTTTTTGTCTGGGTTGCATCACTTGGTGCAAGTACAGTCATATTTGGTAAGGCTCTCATAAGTGCTATGTCTTCTATCATCTGATGGCTTGCGCCGTCTTCTCCTACACTTATTCCTCCGTGTGTTGCAAAGATTTTTACGTTTGCTCTTGAGTACGCTACATCCATACGGATTTGATCGTATACTCGTCCTGTCGCAAACACTGCAAATGTACTTACAAAAGGTATTTTTCCGCAGCTTGCAAGACCTGCTGCTGTGCTTATCATGTTTGCTTCTGCTATTCCCATTTCAAAGAAACGCTCAGGATATTTTTTTGCAAACATAATTGTTTTTGTAGATTTTGAAAGATCTGCATCTAATACTACAAGGTTTTTGTGTTTTTCACCAAGCTCTATAAGTGCTTCTCCATATGCATTTCTTGGATTAAACATTAGTTTACTGCTCATTTTAGTTGTGCCTCCAGTTTTATCTCAAGTTGTGTTAGTTCTTCCATTGCATAGTTTCTTTCCATCTGGTTTGGTGGTACACCATGAAAATCTACATTGTTTTCCATGAAGCTTACGCCTTTTCCTTTTATAGTGTTTAGTATGATCATAGTTGGTTTATTTTTGGTGTTATCTGCTTGGTCTAGTGCTTCTAGTATTTTTTTAATATTATGTCCTTCTATTTCTATTGTATGCCAGCCAAAGCTACTCCATCTTTCTTTCACAGATTCAAGTTTTAGTACGTCTTCTGTGTTTCCATCGATTTGTAAGTAGTTTCTATCAATCATAGCTGTGATATTATCAAGTTTATAGTGTGATGCAACTGCTGCTGCTTCCCAAACTTGTCCCTCTTCTGTTTCTCCATCACCCATCATACAATATACTTTATAGTCTTTTTTGTCTAGTTTTCCAGCAAGGGCTACACCATTTGAAAAAGAAAGACCATGGCCAAGTGATCCAGTTGAAGCTTCTACACCAGGAGTACTTGTACATACTGGATGACCCTGCAGTATGGAGTTTATTTTTCTTAGTTTTCCGAGTTCTTTGACATTAAAATAGCCGCTTTCTGCAAGAGTTGCATATAATGCTGGTGCTGCATGCCCTTTGCTTAGAATAAATCTGTCTCTGTTTGGATCATTTGGTTTTTTAGGATTGTGGTTCATATGTACAAAATAAAGTGCTACTAATGCATCTACTGCAGATAGACTACCACCAGGATGACCTGATTTTGCCTGATATAACATTTCAATTATGTGTTTTCTAATCCTAACTGCTATTAAATCTAGTTTAAGAAGTTCTTTTTGTGAAAGTTTTTTCATTTGTATTTTTACTCCCCATATAATTAAAACAAATCAGCAGTTTTCCTAGATTAGATATAATGTGAAATAAGTTTGTTAACGGTGGTTTTTACTCCCCATTTTTTTAAATATTTTACTTTTTTTATCATTATATCTATAATATACTTGTTACTTAATATAACTATTTTTTACTGCAGATTTCAATTTTGTGAATAATAACCTGTCTTAAATAATTAATTAAAAAACAAAATACGATGATAAGCAATAAGTTATTGTTTGTCAATACCATATTATGACTATTTTTAGTGTAAATCATGACAAACTCTATATGGAATTGGCTGATCAAAAAATATAATTTAGGATAATCTTGTGGATGAATCGTGACCATTTAATGAATCTATGATGTTTATTTTAGGATATTTTTTAAAAAAAATATTAAATCACATATTATCTATATTATTTTCTCGTAAATCTCCAGAAATTTTTCGTATCTTTTATTATTTATAAAAAGTAATATTTAAATAGAAAGGAAAGCACTGATAAATATATATTTCTTACAATCAATAAAAAAAATAATATTTAGTCGGATAATAGATTTAAATACCTAGTTTACATTAATATAAATATCTGGGGAAAAATAATGAAAAATAGTTTAGCTAGATTTGGTTTTATATTTACCATTTTTTTATTGTTTATTGTTATAAGTATTTCGCCTTCAATAATTGGAAATATTGAAAATATTACAAATCCATCAATTGATTATTTTTCAATTAATAGTTATACAGAAAATTTTAGATTATTAGCTTATTGGAATTTTGATGAAGGCAGTGGTAACCTTGCGCATGATTATTCAGGACATGGTTTTGATGGAGCAATTACTGGTGCATCATGGGCTACTGGCTATTCTGGTTATGCACTTGATTTTGATGGAGAAGGTAGTAATGTTAATCTAGATCTTTACTCACAAAATCTTGGTTTCAATAAAACTGATGACTATAAAATTTCTGCATGGATTAATTCTGAATCAACTGAATCAGGAATTATTTATATGATAAGTTATTCTTCTCCACCACCTATCTTTTATATTAAATTTAATTTTGATGGTACTCTTCAGATGAAGGTGCAAATTACAGCAAGTTGTCAATTAATAATAAATTCTACTAATAGTTATAATAATGGTTTATGGCATTATATTGAGGGTATATATTATGGTAATAAAACAAATCCGATGATAGAACTATATGTAGATAATGATCTTGTTGGCCGCGATTCAGATTGGTTATGCCCCGCATTCCAGTTTAAAAAGGCTAAAATAGGTATGGCAACTAATGATTCAGAATTTTTTAATGGAATAATTGATGAGGTTAAAGTTTTTAAAACACCTAATGAGCCACCAGAAAAACCAACTATAACAGGTCCAGACCATGGAAAACCAGGAGATAATATAAAATACAAATTTAATGCAGTTGACCCAAATGGCGATAAAATTAAATACATTATTGACTGGGGCGACAACCAGACTGAAACAACAGCCTTAAACCCATCAGGTGCAGATATAATAGTACCACATACCTGGAGTGAGAAGAGCGACTATACCATTAAAGTACATGCACAAGATGAAAATGATTTAATTGGTCCAGAATCTACAAAAGCAATTACTATGCCAAAAAATAGAGCAATAACTTGGAATTATCTACTAATGAAGGTTTTGGAGCGTTTTCATTTACTTGAAAAAATACTAAACCTAAATAATAACTAAAAACCAAGCTCTGACTCTTTTTTTATAAAAAATCTCCAAGAATACCACTGGTTTTACAGGCTGTCCAGCAATTAGAAATGATGGATAGATAAAAACAAGTATTAAACTAACTGGTTGGAGAATTGTTCAAAACATCCAAAAGTATCTCTATTTTTGTTGTTT
>JALHTX010000030.1 GCA_022866015.1 Thermoplasmatota archaeon | reverse complement strand
TTTTCAAAACACAGAAGAAAAACCAACTATATTTTTTGGTAATTTAAATGTATCAATCCCCATAATCATAATAGAAAACATCTCCGGGGGCATATCAATAACTGCTGATATAAAAAACATTGGAACAGCTGATGTAGAAAATTTAAAAATTACAGCAAGATTCACAGGTGGTTTAATCCTTAAAAAAAATTACCAATTAATATCTAATTATACACTAAAAACTAATCAAATACTAAATCTAAAAATATATCCAATAATTGGCTTTGGAAAAACAACTTTAACAATACTAATTATTTCAGATAATGCAGAAAGTATAGATATAAAAAAAGAATTATATATATTAATATTTTACTTAATTATTTAATCGATAAAAAAAATTAACTAAAAATAGAAAGACCGTAACAAAATAACTATATATTTATATAATATATTTTGTATATAAACTATTATAATTATTATTGTAACCATATGAAAAAATAAACTACTTATAATTCTCTTTTCTTTGTTTATTTGTTGAAATTATTAATATTAAACTTTATTAATATTAAAATAATATAAAAAAATGTTAAATAAACTATTATCTTAAAATTTTATTATAGAACAATTGTTCTGTTAAATATCATTATATTTTATTTATTTATTTTTATATACCTATACATACCTATCTAATAAATAGTTATAAATAATAGATAAAAGATCCTTAATATTATTATAATTTAGAGTATGTGGGGGAATATTTACGGAAGAGGTGAATTATACTATATTTAGTATGAAGTTTTTAACCAATCACTTTTTTTTGTAAATTGAACCTTGCTACAAATATATAAAAAAAGAAAATAAAAATATTGTGGAGGAAAAAAATATGAAGAAAAATAAAAATTTTAAGAAGCTGATGATTTTCTCAATTGCAGCATTAATGTGTCTAGGCATATTGGCATTTTTGCCGAGTGCTTCAGCAGCCCCAACGACAAGATTTTCAGATGGATTTGAAGGTTATCTTCCTGCAACACCTATTTTTCCACCACCTGGGTGGAGCATTAGTAGTTCCGCTTCAAAAACATGGGTCAAATATAGTACTTATGCTCGATGTAATAGAACTACAGGAGAAGCGTCCAATGAATGGTTGAAGACCCCTGTAATTAATTTAGCAAGCTATTCCTCAGTAGGTTTAGAATTCTATGGGTATTTCTATAATTCAACTTCTGATACTGGTAAGTCAGAATTTAAAATAATGGGTAGTATTGATGGTGGTGCGACATGGCCGTATACAATAGTTTCATACACCGCTACTCTATCTAGTGGTACTAAAAGCTTTGATATAACATCATGGGCAGCAGGTCAATCCAATGTAAAAATCGCTTGGGTGTTTCAAACTACTGTATATGCTGGTACATGTTATGACTACGTATATTTCAATGCTGTGAAAATTGGAACTCCACCATTCCCTCCTGCGGGATGGGCTGTTTATAACGTTGATGGTCCTACTACAGATCAATGGGTACAATATGCAACTAGTCCTCATACTGGTTTATATGATGCTAGTTGTTATTATGATGTACCAAACAATGATTGGATAGCTTCAAAAGGGAGCCAATATTCGGGGATACAGCCGTTTTCACTATGGCTTGCAAAGGGATCAACAAGTTACTTAGTTGAAACATGTACAATTTATTACTCAACAGTTGGTAACACTGTTGCAAATTTCCTTGCTAATGCACCGTTATTGAGCGTTAGTCCACCAACAGTTGCACCAATATATACACAGTACACTGAAGGTATATCTT
>JALHTX010000286.1 GCA_022866015.1 Thermoplasmatota archaeon | reverse complement strand
GAGAATGGACAAACAAATTATGATGGTGCATTGCGAATTGCATTTATCAACCAAGATGAACCTATTACCTTTTCTGCCTTATGGGCAAAATATGTTGTAGAACTTGAATTTATCCCTGAATCAAGTGATACTACACCACCAACAATAAGTATAGTGAAACCAACAAATGCAATATACCTCTTTAATAAGAAAATGATACCCTTTTCTCAGACTATTATTATAGGGGGAATTACAATCAATGCCGAAGTAGATGATGATTCAAGAATATCACGAGTATTGTTTATAATAAATGAAGATTTAAAATATGAAACATCCTCTACACCGTATCAATGGTTATGGGATGAGTCCGTTATAGGCTCATATACCATTGAAGTAACTGCATATGATTATGCGGGGAATATTAATACAGTTGATAGACAGGTTTTCATAATAAATCCTTAGAAATTACTATGACAACGATTAGCATGATTACATAAAAACAAGGATTTTAAATATATAAAAATAATCACTATAAAAATATGGTTCTCCTTATAGTAATTTTTAGGTATTTTACTAATATTGTATAAATTTAATTGCTCGGCTTAAACTTATATCCAGACTATTAGAATCATTAAATTCAGTATAAATCTTATTATTTTCATCATTATATGACAGTTATTAGCATAGTTTTTATATACCTCTCTTCAAATGTATATCTGTGAGAGGTGGAGGTAATATTATGAAGAAAATAATAGGAATTTTAGTATGTTTGCTGTTGATTTGTACTTTTTTACCTGTCTCTGCAAATGTAATATTTGATAAATTTTATGCTGATGATTTATCCAAAAAAGATATTTTAGTATCGTTTAATATTTATGGTAAATCTGATATTAAAAATTGTAAAGTAATGTTATCATCTGATGAAGCTGTATTTATTAATGATTTATTTAAAAAACTTCAGTATAGACTGATATATCATCCTTTTACTGATGTAACTGAGAACATGAAATCAAGTTTTATTGATCTTATTGATAAAAAGGGTTTGTTACCAGATGGTATCTCAAACGATGAAGTAATTGAATTATTAAACCCTTCTTTTATACATGAATTTCAACAAAATAAACTTATGAGTAATTTTTTAACTTCTCTTAAAATATCTGCAAGTCAAGGTTCATCATTTTTTTGCAGTATTGCCAGTGGTGGAACAGGAAAAACAACCCCGATAGCAATTGGACCAAGACCTCATGCAATTGTTCTTTGGAAAGGAACAGAAGGAGAGGAGTTAACTATAACGACTGTTGGTGGAATAAACTCTGGAAAAGGCTTTATTGCATATGGGAATCAAAATGGTATGGCAATTGGATTTGAGGGTATTGGTCTTACATATGGAACACCATTTGGTACTGTCTATGGTTTAACAGGGTATGCGGTTTATGCTTCTGTAACAGCAGATTATATAGAGTTTTACCCACCGAATAATAAGCCTGAAATATCAAACCCAATTCCTTCAAATAATCAAGAAAATATCCCCATTACTCTAAAAGATTTGAGTTTTAGAATTCAAGATGATGATAATGATTTGATGGGCTATTCTGTTTCTACTGATCCTTTTATTGGTTCTGGCAGTAAAAATAATGTGGGTAATGGTATTTATAGTATATCTGTAAATGGATTACAACCTTCAACGACATATACTTGGACTGTTACTGTTACAGATGGTAAAGATACAACAACAAATATATTTTCATTCACAACTATTATGGAAAGACCAATTGTAACAAATCCTATACCAATTGATGAGAGTTCAACTACCATTGATTTATCAGAACTGAGTTTTACATTAAATGATGCCCAGGGAGATAAAATGGATTACACAGTTCAAACTTCACCTAATATTGGTAGTAGTTCTGCAACAGGTGTTGGTGATGGGACATATTCCTTACAAATTAGTAAATTAAAGGAAAATATTTGGTATTATTGGTATGTGAATGTTACAGATGGAGTGCATCTAACAAAAGAGAAATTCAGTTTTTATACAGGTGGTTTAGATCTTGTTTGTTATTGGAGTTTTGATGAGGGAATAGGTAATACACTCTATGATCAAACGGACTATAATAACGATGGGACAATATATGGAGCTACTTGGGTTTCTGGCTTTGAAGGTTATGCTTTAAAATTTACTAGTAATAGTGATATTGTAAGTAATATTCCTCCATCTTGGGATGATAATATTGGAAATGTTTTCACTATTACTAGCTGGATAAAATGGGATGGTCCTAGTGGATTATATTATATTATATTTGATGGTAGAGATGATGAGTGGGATATGGCAGGATTTTGCTTATTCATAGATAATTCTAAATTAAATATTCACTGGTATGAATCAGGTTCTCATGTTTCTAGCAATTCTAACATTCCAATAGGAGAATGGACACATGTGGCTGTTGTGTTCAATGGTGACTCAAATTACTTTAAGATTTATATTGATGGTGTTCTTGATAAAACGGTTTCAACAACTGCCACTTATCGTGATAGTGATTATTATGCGGCCATAGGTAATAATCATTGGGCGCCTGGTGATGGTAATTGGAGACCTTTCAATGGAGTTATTGACGAGCTTCGAATCTACAACAATGTGTTAGTTGAAAATGATATCAATGAATTATATATTTTTAGAAATTAATTTAATAAAATCAATAATTACAACTAAAAAAACCAAACCTGAACTTAAAAAGATGAATTAAAAAGTATACGACAACTATTAACACGATACAAAAGTATATAAATGACGGTTTATAGGTAATATATAAAGATTTACTTTTAAACCTTATTTTTTAGAATATTTTCTATCTTTAGTTGTTACTAATTCATTGCTCGGCTTAAATTTATATCCATAATAGATAGCACCTATATGACCATCTTGCTGGATTTTTCTAAATGTGCTTTCAACGTTCATATTAATTTTTACATCTTTAAGTTTACAATCTACTATTTGAGCAGTAATACAAGGGCCTTCATCAAGTTTGATAATTGCAATTGGATAAGGTATTTGTTTCTCAAAATCTTCGGGGCCGGCATGTATTATAGTATAAGTAACAATTTTTCCTTTTCCTTTTAATTTATACTCCTTCATTTTACCTATACTTTTCCTACGACACTCCGGACAAGCCTCACGTGGTGGGAAAAATATTTTTTCACATGAGCCACACTGAT
>JALHTX010000285.1 GCA_022866015.1 Thermoplasmatota archaeon | reverse complement strand
GTATAATCAAAACCTATATTTTCAACAATATTTGCTTCCTCACCCATTATTTTAGAATCTGAACCAAAGAGCTGTACTCCATTAAAATGCGTTCCCTCTGCTTTTTTAAGCATCTGCATGGTTCTTGGATTTTTACGAATAACTGCTTGTGCACTTACCATCTCAGTTATAATAAACGGTGGATTAAATTTTGCAAGAATACTCCTGTACGGATAATCAGTGTATCCACTAATTGGAGGAAGTATAAACTTATACTTAAGCAGACGCTTTACAAATGTAGATGAATTCATAATTTGTATTTCAGAAATGATTCGACTGTTTTTTATTATTTTTTCTTTGGGTATATTATTAGTATCTATTTTTCAATGATGACTTTTATTCGAACTTAAAAAATGTATTTTTATTTCTTTTGAGGGGTTTGTTTTTTAAGTAAAGAAATGATATTGGATTAATAATTATGATAAAAACTGGGCATATAGATCAAAGGATTGGCGTGTTTGTAGATGTACAAAATATGTACTATTCTGCAAGGCAGCTATATGCAGCTAAATCAAATTTCAAAATAATATTAAAGGAAGCTATTGCCGGCAGGAAGCTTATTAGAGCAATAGCATATGTTATTAAAGCAGATATAAAAGATGAGAACACGTTTTATGATGCATTATCTGAAATGGGATTTGAAGTAAAATCAAAGGAGCTTCAGGTTTTCTATGGTGGTGCAAAGAAAGGAGATTGGGATGTGGGAATAGCTATGGATGTGATGAGACTAGCACCAAAATTAGATACAATTGTTTTAGTAAGCGGAGATGGAGATTTCTCTGATTTGTTAGAACATTCAAAAAGCCTTGGTTGCCGAGTAGAAGTAATAGCTTTTGGTAAAACTACATCTCATAAGCTTAAGGAAGTCGCGGATTTGTTTATAGATCTTGATAAAGATGTAAAGTATTTATTGAAAAAACGTAAATAGTATTTGTAAATATAATACACTAAAAGAACGAGAGTTTAATATGATTAATATTAGATGTAAAAAATGCGGTTGGAGGTTACCTTTTTCTGCTAAAGCAACAAAAGATAGTGTTCAGGAGCGAGGCGCGGGCAATATTGTATGTCCTAACTGCGGTGAGGTATTGATACGAAAAGGCGGTAATGTCAACCGATGGTATTAATTAAATCAATATTTTAAAACTTTTTAACCATATATGGTCCATCACGTTCATAACCAAAACGTCTGTAATAATTACGTGTTCCTATACCTGATAAAACACTGATTTTATGCGTATCATACTCTTCTTGTGAAATACGTTCGGCCTCTTGCATTAAGCGTTCACCCCAGCCCTTATGTTGCCATTGATTCTCCTCTGCATTTTCACCTACCCGAACTGTTGGACCAAAAACATGAAGCTCCCTAACTAACATTGAACCTGTTTTAGAAGGATGTCTCAACCTTAAAAGACCTATTAGAACATCGCTTTTAGTATCTTCGAATGAAAGAAAAATTTCTTCACCTTTGGAAGCAGCATATTTTTCAATTACAAGTTTTACATTTTCAGGAGCTGAATCATAACTAGATTTATATTGGACATGTCCTACTTCACGACATCTAATACAATTACATTTTCCCCCGTCTTTTTTAAGTTGCTTCTGAACTAAAATCCTTAAATCACCACGTTTAACACCTTCTGCAATTAAATTAATTGGGATGTCTCGTTGAATTCTTTGAATTCTAACCCATTTCGGTACTTGTTTTTTAATTTCAGTAATAAGTTTAACAGTTTCCTGCAGAGAATAAGGCTTATACTGATTGTTTTTCCACAAATCATAAAGTTTTGTATTTGGCATAACAAGTGTAGGATAAATTTTAATTGCATCAGGTTTAAATCTTTCATCTTCAAAAATTGTTTTAAATGCTTCTAGATCTTGATTAAAATCAGAACCCATTAGACCAGGCATCATATGATAAATTACTGAAAAACCTGCATCTTTTAACATACGTGTAGACTTAGCAACATCATCAACAGTATGACCCCGATTTACAAACTTATAAACATCATTATAAACAGTCTGCACACCAAGCTCCACACGTGTAACCCCAAGGCCAAGCATTAAATCAATATGAGACTTTTTACAACAATCAGGACGCGTTTCAATAGTGATATCACTATTCCTGATTGCTGCATTTTCGGCAATAGCCTGTGCATCAATTATGTTTTTAGCATTAGAATCAGACATTGCATTAAGACACTGTGTTACAAACCACTCAAGATAATCTTTTGGATAAGCAGTTATAGTTCCACCAAAAATTATAAGTTCAACTTTATCAACATCATGACCCATAACTCGAAACTGATTTATTCTACTCTTAACCTGATTAAATGGATCAAAATTATGTTCAATTGCTCTTCTACCAGCTGGTTCGTTACCAGTATAACTCTGCGGTGTACCCAGGTTTGGACCACCAGGACAATAGATACATGGTTCATCTTTAGGACAAGGAAAAGGTTTTGGCATAACAGTAATAATATAAACTCCTGAAACTGAACGTATAGGTTTAATTCTGAGTACCTTTATAAGTTTCTTTTTCTCATCATCTGTTGTAGCTGAAAGTATCTGAGAATTACGTGGAAATATCTTTAAATCAAATTTTCGGCATGCCCATAGTTTAACCTTAGTCAAATCTTTATCGTTTGCAAACTCACCTGAAAGTATTTTATCAATAATTGCACGATATGCTTCGTTGTTTGTCATTTATTGCACCAGGAAAGTAACTCGTGTAAACAAAAATAAAAATAAAAAGGCTTGCTATCTAATTTCTAAAGGTGGTGT
>JALHTX010000284.1 GCA_022866015.1 Thermoplasmatota archaeon | reverse complement strand
TAGCAGACATGCTGGAAGCCACCTGATGATGCAGTGGCTTCCAGGTGCTGAACGCCTTTTGTTTTGTAATTTAAAAAGGATAGGGTGATGTATGATGAAAAAATAAAGTTTTCAAAACGGGAAATCTTTAATCCCCTATTTTTATTAAACAATTGTTAAGGAGAGGTTTATAAAGGAGTAGCTGTTTTGAAATTATAATATGGGGAGAAAAAGTATGGTTAAAGTTACAATGGAGTTAACTGAACTTGAGATAGAAATGCTTTCCCACTGTATAGAATCAGCTCTTGATATAAGAGTAATGAATGAACAAGAAAAAAGAACAGCAAAACTAATTTTAAAACAATTAAGTGAATATTTATAATATCACACTTTTTTCTTAAAAATAATATCACTTAAAAAACCTATTTCCTCTGGAGTTAAATTATCAACTCTTTTATTCTCATAAAAACTATTATTTAGATAACAATTATATGTATTTTTTATAATATTTTTAATTTTTTTACGTCTATGTGAAAACATAACATTTACAAAATCTTTGAAAAACTTTTCATTTTCAACATAAAATGCAGGAGTTTTCCTTGGAATAAGTTTAACTATTGCTGAATCAACCTTGGGCATAGGATAAAATACATTTTTAGAAACAATTCTTAAAAGACTACATTCTGATTTATAATAAACATTTACAGATAACCTAGAATACTTTTTGCTACCAGGTTTTGCAACTATCCTTTCGGCAAATTCTTTCTGATAAATTAATACGGCTAAATCAAAACTATAATCAAGAAGTTTAAAAGTAAAAGGGGAAGATATCTGGTAAGGTAAATTAGAAACAATCTTGTTAAATTTAGGTAAATTTTTAAAATCTAGTTTTAAATCATCACTATGTATAAGTGTTACATTAGAAGGTAAGGTTTCTTTAAGTGATTCTATAATATTTTTATCTATTTCAACAGCAATTACTTTTTCTACGTTTTTAGCAAGAAGATTTGTAAGAATACCTTTACCGGGACCAACTTCAAGAACAATATCGTCTTTTTTTACATCCGCATAGTTAATTTCAAGCTGAGCAATATTTGGATCGATTAAAAAATTCTGGCCAAGTTTAATTTTCATAACAAATATGTTTAATGATACATCTTAGAAATAGGTGGCCGTGTAAACAAACGATACTTCTGATCTGGGTCAGTAAGTTCAAGCTCTACTCTTTTAGCAATAAGCTTATCAGGTGCCCTAAGAAAATCAATTCGATCACACATTTCTTTAAAACTTTCAAAAGGTTTTTTCTTACGCTCATCAAGTATATCGTGCATCATTTTCTTACCAAGACCCGGTAAAAGCTCAAGTACATGAAAACGCGTAGAAATCGCAGGTGCTTCATTAAAGAACTTTAAAAACCTCTCTTTTTGATCGTTAACCATATCGATCAACACATATGGTAGTTCACCATGTGCAGTAGAAGTCATTTCTTCATAGTTAATTCTACCTTTAATTTTAGCTATTTTTGTTCTAAGATTAGGATCTTTTCCAACAAATATACGTTCACCAATTGTAAAATTTGCATCTTTTTTCGGGACAAGCTCAAGAAGGGTAAACTGATTTTCACCAATACCATAGACTGTTGGAAATCTTTTATGCGGAGGTAAATCTCCTCTACCCGTAGGTAAATGATCTAAAACGTATACATAATCCTCCAAATCTAAACCCCCAAATCTCTCCTTTTTTATTCTATATTATATTTTGTTACTATATCAAGTATTTTTTTAATATCATTTCCAGATATTGTTATTCTTTCTTTTGCAAATATTGTTTTTATATCATCTTCTGTTCGTGGTAAGAGATCTGCTATCTTTATCGCATTTATTTCAGTAATATCCTTATTTTCCATTAATTCCTTAATCATATCCTCAGTTTTTTTAATGGGTAGTTTTCCAAATTTAGTAGCATGCTCAAGAGCTATTTTTTGCTCTTATAACATTTCCTTTCTATCTTTACTTATTTTCTTAAGAATATTTTTAACCTCGGCCAGTGGAACTGGTTTTATTATTTGATCAGTTGATTCCAATTTATCGCACTCTCCTAAGATGATCTGGTTTAACAATAAGTATCTTATGTTTTTTACCGTCGTTTATTCCAACAAGATATGAATTCCCTCGTCTACCTTCTATTTTACCAGTATATCCTTGGAAACGAATTGATGGCATGCCTTTGTGTATTGAAGGGTCTATTACAATATTTACATTTTCTCCATCTGCAAACTCTTGAAGTGCTCTTGTTATTGATTTTAAACCTTTTTCTCTTGGTGTTTTCTTTAGTATTTGTCTGCTTTTACTTCTTATTCCTTTGGATCTTTTTACCAACTTTTATTCCCCCTTGATCTCTATTACATCAAGTTCAATGACCTTGCAGGGTGAACCAATTATCTCTGTGATACTTGGTTTTGTTCTCCCGTCATCACCTGTTACTAGTTCCTTTATATAGGTTCCAGATTCGGTTTCTAGCGAAAGTATTGCAATAGTATCTTCTACCATTTCTACTATGCAATTATATATATGCTTTTCTCTAACCATATCGGTTCGTCTATGAACCACTCTTGATGGTGTTACTTGATTTATATTTGAGCCTTGTAATGAAGATGACACCTTTTTAAGTTTTTCGTTATTTAAAATTGTATCTGATTTTATAATAACTCGATATGTTTTTCTAAAACCCGCATTTTTAATCCTTGCTATCTCATTTCGATCTGAAAATCTAAGGTTATCAATCTCGATAAGATCTTTATTTGAACTATTTATCTTTTTTTTTAAAACTTCTAAATTAATACTTCTTATCTTTGGGTTTTTTATTTCTAAAACAAAGGGTCTACCTGTTCCAAGCATACGAACATCTACATCTTCTCTACCGGCTCCATGAAATGATTCATCAGTTCCTTTCGTAATTTTTATTATTTCTTTAGAAACTAGCTCTTCAACGCTATTCTCATATATTTTACCATTATAATTACATTTTCTGCAGCCTTTACCATAACAGATTTTACAAAACCATTTTGTCTGCGGCATATCCCTTGTATATTTTTTATATCTACCATAGATAAATAATGATAAAATCTGCAATGTTATAACATCGAACGAAGTATTTAAAATTACCATAATATCAGGTTTTTCAAAATTAACGAGTTTATCTAGTTTTTTTTCTAGTTTTAACCCAATATTTCTGTTTAGTTCATTTTTAATACTCTCAAAATATTCAGATTTTGTAAAAGAAATAAGTTCGTTTTCTTTTTTAATTATATCTTCATCTATTTTACAACCAATTAAAAATGTGTTAAACTCATAACCTTTTAAATAATCTAAAATCAATTTACAAAAATGTTCGACTTCGATAGATAAACCTTGACATAATTCGCAATTAATAGGTTTTATTTTTTTATTGAAACCTGTTTTTTTTCTTAAATAAATTCCTATTTCTTCGTTTGAAACACCTTTTTTTGCTTTTGAAAAAAGTCTTCCAAGACAATTGTCACAAAGACAATATTCAGGCAATATTTTTTCAACGGTTTTTAATATTTTTTTATTTTCAAGTATATCAGTCATTTTATTAGGCTAGATAAAAATAAACCTATTTTAAACGTTGTATTTGGAAAAAAGATTATTTTTCAATACATAAAGTATAAACAACAATAATAAATGAGAAAAACAAAATAACTGTAATAGGCCAAATATTAATAATTATACTTAATGTATATGCTAAAGATAAAAAGAAAATAATTGCAATAAACAGTATAAAAAGATCTCTATATTTCATTTGTAATTAATTAAAAGTATTTAGTATAAAAATATATAATGTTTCTTTTTAGCAACGTTTTTAATACAAAATAGTATTCAAGTTAAAAAATTATTATCTGGAGGTAAAATTTATGGTAGAAGTTTTCCCTTTTAATGGTATAACCTACAATAAAGAAAAAATAAAAAAGCTAGATGATGTAATGGCACCACCATATGATATAATATCAGAAGAACAACAAAAAGAACTATACAATAAACACCCTAAAAATTATGTAAGATTGATATTAAATAAAATAGAGCAAACAGATGATGATGATAATAATAGGTACACAAGAGCAAAAAAACTCTATGATGAATGGCTTTCTGATTCTACGCTTATAAAATCTGATAAAGCTGTTATTTATGTATATAAAATAGAATATATACTGGAAGGAAGCAAAAAAACAATGAATGGTTTTTTTGTTTTATTAAAAATAGATCCAGATTATAAATGTGTTAAAGCACATGAAAGAACACTTTCCAAACCAAAAGCAGATAGATTAAATCTTACACGTGCTTGTAAATCAAATCTTGAACCAATACAGTTATTATATATTGATGAAAAAGATAAAATTAGAAAAGCAATTGATAAAAAAATAAAAACACCAATAATAGATGTAAAAGGTTATGATGGCTTCAAACATAAGCTTTGGAGACTCGAAGATACAGAAACTATTTCAATGATACAAAACGAGTTAAAAAATAATATTTTATTTATCGCAGATGGTCATCATAGGTATCAAACATCTATAAATTATGCAAATGAAATGAAAGAAAAAACAGGTGATACAAGTATTTTTGCACCATTTAATTTTATAATGGTTGTACTTGCAAATATGTTTGATGAAGGCTTATCAATTCTACCAACTCATAGATTTGTTAAAAAAAGTGATGTTAACATTAAAGATTGTTTAATTAAATTAAATAAATATTTTATAATTGAAGAAAAGATATTTGATAAAAAAGATGCCCAAACGATTAATAAAAAGATTATTGAAGATATTAAAACAAAGGATAAACATAAATTTGCATTGTACACAAAAGATAAATATTTTGTTTTAACCTTAAAGGACGAGAAAATAATGGATGAGTTTGCTCCTGATCGGTCAAAAACTTGGCGAACACTTGATGTATCTATTCTTCATAAAATCGTCCTTGAACAGGCTATGGGTATAAATCAAGATAATCTTGAGGACCATGTAAAATATACTCGTGTAGATGAAGAAGCAATAAAATTTGTAAATCAAGGAAAATATGATTTTTCAGTTTTAATGAATGCAACAAAAATAAAAGAGCTTAAAGCAATTGCTGATTCAGGGGAGTATATGCCGCAGAAATCAACTTATTTCCTGCCTAAGATGCTTTCAGGGCTTGTTGCATATAAAATGGAGTAAATTCCATTTTACAATTTTTTTATTTTATAATATTTGCACTATATTTTTATGATTTTTTTACTCTTTGACATTTTTGATGAAAAGTATTAAATAGCAGTAATGATAAATAATAACATGATATAGACTATCTATATCATTGTTAACCTTTTATTATAAAAGAGGGGAATAAAAATGTATCAAAATATAGACTTAGATATTTTATTTTCTAAAATAGTAGAGGTGATAAAGTAAAATGCCTACCATGGTTATTATACTAATAGGATTTATGGTAGGTTTAACTACTATGACTATCATAAATTTGTATAAATGGGCATTAAAATATTGGCATGATGGCTTCAACTAAAAATAATAATTCAATTTTTAAAAAAATTTAAAAAGAAAAAAGAGAAAGAGATATTTTTTATTTATACGGGACTTATCGGATTACTTTATCAATTCTTCTGTTTTACTTGCATCCCAAATCGCTCTTAGTGCTAAGAGACCTGCAGCTGGTGCTACAAATACAGCCAGCATTGTTGCTATGCTTGAAATATATGGCCCTATATAATTTAATCCATAGATCCAATCGGTGCTTGCACCTATTGCGATACTGATTAATATTAGTGCGGCTAGTAAAAACGTAGGTATTTTTTCCTTCGAAATGTTTCCAAGTGCCAGGAATGTCATAATTCCAACAACAAATCCTAGGATTACAAGCAATATTGCTCCATAATTGTTGGTATCTGTCCAAAGATTCGCTCCGACTATAAAACCGAATATCACGGCTATTAATAGTCCTATTAAGAACAACCAGCTAGACATTTTCTTTAACCATGTTTCCATAATCCATCCTATCTCCTATATTTTCAATCTTTAAAACAAGTAAATAGTATTTAAGTATTTAGTGCAAATGAAAATGCACTTGTATATACAGATAACTACTCTTTTTGACTATAAATTCTGTTATTTTATCAATATAAATATTTTATCATTTTGTCTTTCTATTAAGATATAGTTAAATACTATAATCACCAAAAATAAAGATATCAATAGGTTTGAATTTTACATTGAATAAAAATGGTGGTGAGGATCAATGAATTATAATTCACCTCTTCTTACATTCATTGACCCTCTCTTTTAGCCCCTTACTTTTTAATTAGAAAAGTTTAAGTTTAAAATAAGTATTTTATATAATCTGATGGGATATGAAAACAGTTATGATTATAGATGATGAGTCATATGTTTTAAGAGAAGTTAAATCATTTCTAGAAAACGATTTTAATGTAATTGCTGTCAATAGTAATAGAAAAGCCCTTGAAGAGATTGAGAAACGTAATAAAGATCTAGGTTTAATACTTATAGACTCAAATATCCCTGATACAGAAATACCTGCTTTTTTCTCTATGAAACCAGACATTGATAAAAAAATAGACACCACAAAAACAGATGATTTTCTGATAAAACCTTTTACTCGCAATCAACTTGTTGAATTTGTAAAAAACAAAATTCGCTGAACTTGAAGTTTTTATCAAATTGGGTTTTTTACTAAAAAATGCTATAAGGAGAACCGTACTATTATTCATTTATTTTTATATTTGTAAAAGCCTTTTTTCGTCTTTTAATAAAAATAATTCATGTACATCATATTTTATTTCTTTTTTTGTTTATAAAAAATCTCCAAGAATACCACTGGTTTTACAGGCTGTCCAGCAATTAGAAATGATGGATAGATAAAAACAAGTATTAAACTAACTGGTTGGAGAATTGTTCAAAACATCCAAAAGTATCTCTATTTTTGTTGTTT
>JALHTX010000283.1 GCA_022866015.1 Thermoplasmatota archaeon | reverse complement strand
CTTTAGTAGTTACAGCATTTAACAAAAATCCATATATAACGACTTTAGATGTACTTCCACCTTTTCGTCAGCCAGCTGAATTTGAATCAATGGAAGGAGTACTTATAAGATATCCTTTTGGTATTAATTATAATGTAATTGCTGAGATGTCTGAAGATGTAGAAGTTATAACGATTGTTTCTAGTGAATCACAAAAAAACACGGTTGAAAACCTATATTTAAGTAATGGAGTTAATACTGGTCATACTAGTTATTTAATCGCTCCTTCTGATAGCTACTGGACTCGTGATTATGGTCCATGGTTTATTTTTAATCAAACAAATAATAATCTTGAAGTTATTGATTTTGAATATAATCGTCCAAGACCAAATGATGATAATATACCATATAAGTTTGCATTGAATCAAAGTTTAGTATATCACTATATGGACATTATTCATACTGGTGGTAATTATATGACTGATGGACAAGGATTTTCTGTATCAACAACCCTTGTATATTATGAAAACCCGGGAATGACACATGATGAAATTAATCAAACTATGAGTCAATATCTTGGTATAAGTACCTATTATGTAAGACCAGATGTAAATAATGATTACATAAAACATATTGATTGTTGGGGTAAATATCTTTCACCTGATACTATTCTAATTAGAGAGGTTCCAATAAGTCATCCACAATATGATGAAATAGAAGCAGCAGTAGACTATTTTGAAAATCAGTTATCATGTTATGGAACACCATATGATGTAGTACGTGTTTATACCCCTAATAATGAGCCATATACTAATTCATTGATTTTAAATGATAAAGTATTTGTACCAATAACTGGAAGTGAATGGGATGATGAGGCTCTTCAATCATATGAAAATGCTATGCCGGGTTATGAAGTACTTGGTTTTTATGGATCTTGGGAATCAACTGATGCTTTACATTGTAGAGCAATAGGTATACCTGATAGAGATATGTTATATATTGGTCATACACCATCAAGCTATTATCTACCATCAGATGATGGTTTTTATATTGAAGCAGAAGTAATTGCTTATAGTAATACAAATCTACTTTCCTCTTCTCCAAAGATTTACTGAAGAATTCAACAGGTATCTGGAATAATGTAGTTATGTCTAATATTGAAGAAGACATATATGGAGGATATATTCCTTCTCATCCATGTGGAGAAACAATTTATTATTACATAAATGCTCAGGATGCCTCAGGTAGAAATGAAAATCATCCTTATATGGGAGCTAGTGATCCACATAGTTTCACAGTTACTTTGGTACCTGATATATGGGTTGATCCATCTAGTTTTAATTTAATTAATAGTGCAGATGTTACAGTTACTGATTTGTTAACTATTGGAAATGATGTATATGCAGGTGAAACATTGAATTTCACCATATCCTGCACCGACAATGGAGGACAAGGGTGGTTAAGTGTTAATAAAACATCTGGATCTATCCCAGTTAATCAAATAATGAATATATTAGTAACAGCTGACACAACTGGTCTACCCATAGGAAATTATTATGAATCT
>JALHTX010000282.1 GCA_022866015.1 Thermoplasmatota archaeon | reverse complement strand
CTGCTGGAGAACAATACGAGCTACAGTCACAAACTCCACCTATTTTCCAACCATCGAGAATATGCAGATGAAGATCGATCAATTCTTAGGAGGAAAAAAATTCAACTTCGATGTGTCCAACTACTTATGTCTTTGACTAAATATTGATTTTAAAATATTATACGTTAAGATAAAAATGCTTAAAAATGGCATAAATTTTAAATACTAATAATGTGTAATCGTAAAATGATGAAAGAAGAAGAACTTTTAAAAAAATTTTCTGGTGAATGGATTCTGCTATTTAATGATAAGATAGTAGATCATAGTGCAAACATAGAAGATATACTCACAACTTGTGAAAAAAAATTTCCAGAAGATAAATACCCTAACGATGAAATAAAAATATCAAAAGTATTGGATAGAACCCTAAAAGAGTTTTAAAAATTATTTTTTACTACATCAAAAGTATTATCATTAGGCTATTTTATATCGGGTCAACTTATGACTGATTTAGAATTTACTTTTGAATACATTAGATATCCTGTTATACCTGTAAAATTTAATAATAATATAAAAGAAACACCTTTTATAGATGCACTACTAGACTCAGGCGGAGATTTTATAGTAATACCCATGCCAATTGCACGATATTTAGGTTTAACACTTAAAAGTGCAGGATCGGTAGATACTGCTGGTGGAACAACCTCTCTTTTCAAAGCAAACCTAAATATGGTTATAGGTAGCAAAAAAAATTTTGTTACATATAATAACTTAGAAATACATGTATCCGAAAGAAAGGATATACCTGTACTTTTAGGTAGACATCCGATATTTGAAGATTACGAAATAATTTTTAAAAAACAAAAAGATCAACTGATTCTAAAAAACCCTTCTACATAAATTATATATATAAGAAATATATTAGCGGGAGGCTGTTCACATCGTCAATATCTATTAGAGTGTAATATAAAAATAAAAAAACTGAGTCCCGGCCTGTTTTTAATGGGCCTGTAGCTCAGCTAGGTAGAGCATCTGGCTTTTAACCAGGTGGCCGAGGGTTCGAATCCCTCCAGGCCCGCTCTTATAAACAAAACGATGCCCCGCTAGGAGGAGAGACTGCACCATGGCAAAAGAAAACCAAAAACAACAATTTGAAATATTAAACCATGAACTAGTTCCGAACCATGAAATTGTATCTGAAGAAGAAAAAAAACAACTTTTTAAAAAATACAGTATAACGCCAGATCAACTTCCAAAGATTTTGAATATAGATCCAGTATGTTTATCAATAGGGGCAAAACCGGGACAAATAATAAAAATTACACGTAAAAGTACCACTGCAAAAGAAGCAATGATATATAGACTTGTTGTAGAAAGTAATGAGTAAAAAAATTAAGGTGAAAAATAAATGAGGGAGCTTATTGATACTTTTTATAGGGAGCGTAGTATAGTTAACCACCAAATAGCATCATATAATGATTTTTTAGAGCGCAGACTTCAAAACATTGTAGATAGCACAATAATTGGTCAAGAAGAAGAAATGGAAAGAGGTTTCATCTACCCAGAAATCGAAGGATATAAAATAAAATTTGGCAAAATCACAGTAGGAAAACCTGAGGTAAAAGAAGCAGATGGAACTGTAAGACCATTAACACCAATGGAAGCAAGACTTCGTGATCTAACCTACGAAGCACCACTGACATTAGAATTTATACCTGTAAAAGATGAAGTTGAATACGACCCTGAAGAAGTAAGGATTGGTGAACTTCCTATAATGATTAAATCCAAAGCGTGTAACCTTGCAAAACAAATAATAGAAGAAAAAAAAGGACATGAACTAGATTGGGCGGAATATAAAAAAGAATTACAAAATTTACAGGAAGACCCTATTGATCCTGGTGGATATTTTATTAGTAACGGAACAGAACGTGTTCTAATAACAGTTGAAGATCTTGCACCAAATCGAGTTCTAGTTGAAACAAGCAATCGTTATGGTCATGATATCGAAGTCGCAAAGGTTTTCTCACAAAAAGAAGGATACCGCGCACTTACAGTTGTTGAAAAAAAGAAAGACGGAATGTTAATGGTATCACTACCAACAACATATGGTCAGATTCCATTAATGATTTTACTTCGTGCTCTTGGTATGGAAAATGATGAAGAAATAGTAGATGTCATAAGCGTTGATCCAAAAATGGAGCCATATGTTCTTGCAAATATTGAGGAATGCGCAAATGAATACGGAATTACTACACAAGAAGAAGCAGTAGCATATCTTGGTAAAAAATTCGCAGGTGGACAAGCAAAAGAATATCGTGTTAAACGTGTTGAAACACTCATGGATAAAAACCTACTTCCACATCTTGGAAACGAATCAACAGATAGACTTACAAAAGCAATTTTTATGGCTCGTATGGGAATGGCTGTTCTGGAGCTTGCACTTGGTAAACGTGAACCAGATGATAAAGATCATTACGCAAACAAACGTTTAAAACTTGCAGGAGACCTAATGGAAGATTTATTCCGTGTAGCATTCACTGCTCTTTGTAAAGATTTAAAATATCAAATTGAGCGTATTCATGCAAAAGGAAAAGAAATAAAGATTTCCTCAAGCTTGCGTTCAGATGTACTAAGCCAACGAATACATCACGCTCTTGCAACCGGTAACTGGGTAGGCGGTCGTGCTGGAATTTCACAACTTTTAGATAGAACAAGTAACCTTGCAGTACTTTCACATTTACGTCGTGTAACAAGTCCTCTTACTCGCTCACAACCACATTTCGAGGCTCGTGATCTACATAGTACACAATGGGGCCGGTTATGTCCAAATGAAACACCTGAAGGACCAAACTGTGGCCTTGTAAAAAACCTTGCACTCGCAGTTGAAATATCAGAAGGGTTTCCAGAAAAAGAAGTAGAAGGTATACTAAAAGACCTTGGAATAAAAGAAATATCCAAAAAATCAACTGGAACACGTATTTATCTAAACGGAGACCTTATTGGTATGCATCAAAATGGCAAAGATCTAATAGATAAACTTCGCGAAAGACGAAGAAAAGGGCTTTTAAACAACGAAGTAAACATTGCTTTTTACGAGGATGCAAACGATTTAATAGTAAATTGTGACTGCGGCCGTTTACGCCGTCCACTTGTTATTGTCGAAAATGGTAAACTCCTTTTAACACCCAAATATATAGAAGATATTAAAAAAGGTAAAAAGAAATGGATCGACCTTATAAATGAAGGTATAGTAGAATACATCGATACTGAAGAAGAAGAAAATACTCTTATTGCATTAAGAAAAGAAAATATTACTACCGAACATACACATATGGAAATGGATCCAATGTGTATACTTGGCATAGGTTCATCTCTTGTTCCATATCCTGAACATAACAGTTCCCCTCGTATCACAATGGGTGCAGGTATGGGTAAACAAAGCCTTGGATTTGGAGCATCAAACTATAGAATCCGCCCAGATACACGCAGTCATTTAATGCATTACCCACAAGCACCAATAGTTCAAACTCATCCAATAAAATACATAAAATTTAATGAAAGACCCGCAGGTCAAAACTTTATTGTTGCAGTCGCATCATACAAAGGATACAATATGGAAGATGCCCTTGTAATGAGCAAAGCAAGTGTTGAAAGAGGACTTGCTCGCAGTAGTTTTTTTAGAACATATAATAGTGAAGAAAAACGATATCCCGGCGGGCAGGAAGATCATTTTGAAGTACCAGAACCTGACTGTCGCGGGGT
>JALHTX010000281.1 GCA_022866015.1 Thermoplasmatota archaeon | reverse complement strand
GTTCGGTGATTTTTTTCTTGAGTTCTTTATTCTCTTGTTCTAAATCTATAATCCGCTGTTCCAATTTGTGGATAAGTTGTGTCATTTCTACGATCTGCTGTTGCATCCCATCCATGCAGTATAGAATGGGTGAAGGTCTGCATGGATTTTTCGGTTTATTCAAACAATATATATGAGGAACAGGTTAGCTTGACAAATACAATTTTTTTATTTAAAATGAAACAAATGTTACCTATTAAGATTAAAACGTTATAAATAGTTCGAAAATATTAAATAGGTCTAGTATAGGTAAGATAGAATGGGTCTAATATCAGGTGGGTGATTAGAGGAGTTGGATGGGAACTTTTAAAAATCATTTTCACACCAAACTAGACCCATTATTATATAATTATACAATTTATTATATAAAAATATTTCCTTAATTTTATTGATGTTATTTAAATGCATAAAAAAAAAAGAAAAAAATATGTCGATATTACAATTGAAAGAGTAAAAAACTCGATAAACCAATTACTATTCCGCCAATTAATAAACTAATTGCTATTAACAAACCAGTTATGTAAACTATTGCTGGAAAAACAATACTAATTTTTTCATATGTTTTATGTGCATCCATACTTTTACCTACTCAACATTAAATCAATTAATGATTTATAAACTCTTCATTATTTTTTAAAAAAATAAATATGCTTTTGACAATTAGGGCAACTATCAAAAAATCCATTACTATAAAAATCTAAATCACAGTCATTACAATGATGTTTTTTTAAATCCATTTAATCCCATCCTCTAATGATTAACAACCGTATTTAACAAAATAATATAAACTTTTAGTTTTACACTGATTTCATTTCAAAAAAACATAAAAAATAAAGAATCTATATTCTTTGCTCCTACAGATTCAGAAGATACATTAACTTCTCCATCAAATATATTAGGATTTTCTCTTACTAAAAAACTTACAAATTTATCGTATACATCAAAATTTTTAGAACAATATATTTCAATCGTCGCTTATATGATTGATCAAGAGCATATTTGTTTAAATGTTTATAAAAAAGAAGTTAAAGATATTCCTTTATATGAAAATCTTCGCCCAGATTTTGAACAAATAGGAAAATTATAAAAAATAAAATGCCACATACATGTCATACTTGTGCTACAATCCTGTAGTACGAGTATTATTATAATTCGGGATTTGCCGTATATTTTCATAGAAAAGTTTATAAATTAACTTACTTAACATATGTTAATTGTGGGGAGTTGATTGGTATATTATTTTTATTTTATTCCTATCCTTTCCTCCTTCTCCTCATCTACCAATCAATAACCCATATTTTTTTCTGTTAAAGGATTTTTTTCAATAAAATAATAACTAACAAGCTGTTATACACATTTAGTATCTATGCAACGCCCATGAAGTAAAGTATCATTTAACAGGAATAAAAAAAAGAGACGATAGAAATCGAGGTTTCTTCCACTTTTTATTATTTATAATGAAACTAGCATGGGATATTACGGACAAACAGAACTAATGATCCTAGCATATAGGCAGTTCGTACCTCTATAATATCAGGTAAAATAATCCTATCGATTGTTACCTTTATGAAAATCTTTCCGAAACCAAATGCTGATGGAAATATTGGTGTTCGAATCGTTTCGCTATCACTTGAAATAATTCCATCTGTTTTCATACCGTAAATCATAATTGGTCCTATTATAGTGATATGCCAATCAAGACCTTTGGCACCTGTGACAGTTGCAGTAACACCATATCCTCCATGTATCCCAGTTATTGTTGGTGCCGCTGTTGCCGTTGCGCTGGTTACAAAACATGTGCTTGCTACTGCAATTATTATTGCTAAATATATTATTGTTTTCTTCATTTTTTTTCCTTTTTGAACAATTTTTATCATATATTATACCTCGTTGAATGTAACAATGATCTTTTATATAAATCTAACTTAATAAAGATTAATTAATATTATAAAAATAATTTTTGGTCTTTTTTTATTTCTTGTAGGAAAAGTAGGGCGAAGCATCTACACGTAATGCTTAGGCTTTACGGTCGCTTCCGCTCCCCCTTTCTTCCTAACATAATTTGAAATGATTAATTATTTATAAATTTTTTTATATTTTTTTATATTGAATATAAAAGATAATAAGTTAATCCAGAAATACACGTTTTTTTTATAACTGGTAGCAATAATAAGCATATATTTAAAAGAGAAGTTTTTAAACAAATAATTGTTACAAAATAATGATTTTGAGGGAGGATAAAAAAAATAAAAAAAAAAATTTATTTTATAATATCGTCAATACAAATTCTTACAAGTTCATCTATTTTTTTTGTCGCATCAAGTTTTAAAAAACGATTTCCTCTAGCAAGAGCAAGATAATTTTTATGAACCTTTGCAAGAAAATCTATTTTTTCAAAATGGATTAGCTCATCTCTGTGTTTTATACGAGCAAGTGCATCTTTTGGTTTTATTACAAAAAGAAATATTCTATCAGGTATTATAATATGGTTTTTAGATAGTTCTTTAAGCCATTTAATTGGTTTATCTATTATATCTTGCATTTGAGCTGCTTGATATGCATAAGTTGATTCTGCATAACGGTCACATAGCACAATTTTACCTTCATCCAACCATTTTTTAATTTTTTTACAGTGATCGACTCTATCTGCAATAAATGTAAAAGATGTTTCAAAAGGATCAGATTGTGTTTTGATGTTTTTTTGCACAATTTTTCCAATCCATGAATTTGTTGGTTCAAAAGTCAAAACAACATCATAACCATTATTTTTTAGTTTTTCATAAACAAGTTTTGAAACAGTTGATTTACCAGAGCCATCTATTCCTTCAAATGTAATAAAACGCTTCATTTTTTTTTATTCTCCTCATACCATTTAGCTTTATAATAGCTTAATGGATGTCTTTTTCTTTTGCATAGTTCATCTGTTTTATCAACAGGGCATATCCCATATGTTCTCATTTTGTCACAACCTGGTGGTTTGTACGAAGTAGAAGATATATTACCTGTAATATGTTCTATTTGATAACGTGTTTTTTCTTCTTCAAAATCTGGTGCTGTACTAAAAAGTTTAATAATGTCGTTTACACCTAGTTTTAATGAATTTAAGAACGATACTAGTGCAAAGCGACCCATATGCGGCACGTTTTCTCCTACTTGTATTGCTGTAAGTATATCTTTCATACATGGCGGTAGTTTACTTATATCTAATTTTCCAATGGGTTCTGCCTCTATTTTTTTCTTATGTAAAAGAACTATGTTTTGTATACGACTTACATCTTCTTTGAAGATATTATATATGCTATTATCACAATCTTTACTGTCTAATTCCTGGTTTATCCTGGCTCTTAATGCTTCTTGGATTATTCTTGCTAGGTCTTTATGAGTGATTATTATGTATCCTTTTTCAAGTGTTCTGTTTATCATTTTCCATTCTTTGTATCTTGTTGGTGCATGTTTAAGGTAGTCTACAAAATATATTTTTATCTGGTTTTTTTCTTCATAATGTTTTACAGTTATATCAAATTCTTTTGAGATATCAAGTAAAAAATCTGTAGATTCAGTTAAAAGATTTTTATATGTATGTATTGCTTCTCCAAGAGCATAACGTCTTTTGAAGTAGTTATCACCTATACATACTGCAATCATTCGCGCAATAGGGTAAGATAGTAGTTCCATAACACAGTCTGAATCTGTTACCAAGGTACGATTTCCAACATCACGAGTTTTAAATGCATTATCAAGTCGTTCGATACCAATTGCAC
>JALHTX010000280.1 GCA_022866015.1 Thermoplasmatota archaeon | reverse complement strand
GACATGAACTCTGTCTCTCCTGGAACTAAACAAATACGGTTTCATTAATGGAAACCTATCTCCATTATCATCATATATTATATATGGTGTATCACCTATCCCATCACCATTCAAATCTATTCCAGTATAATTATCCCAATAATTTCCAACTAATCCATTATCCCATGTGTTTGTTGCTAGAGTTTCATCTGCATTCCAGTCAGTATTATTTATAAAAACATTGTTATATGCAATGTTGTTTTCAGCACCACAACAGAGATACAGTCCATATTTGTTATTCATCATCAGATTTTTCACAACTGTGTTTTTTTCTGAGCCCTTGATTCTAATTCCATATTTATTTTCTGTGAATATGTTATCTGAAATCAGGTTATCATTTGATTTATCTTCAAGATACATTCCATATTCAGTGTTGCCAGTGAATGTATTTAAAGAAATATCATTTAATTTTGAATCGCCAGTAATTAGCCCAATTCTGTTATTATAAAATGTGTTATTTTTTATTATATTATTTGTAGTTTTAGGATTTGCGAAAAGATATATACCATAATTTAAATTAGATGAAATATTGCAATCAGAAATCGTGTTATAGCTTGATTCTATTTTTATACCTGCTGCATCTCTAACATCTGTATTCTGAGATGTAGTACCACCATTCATTATAGTAAAACCATTTATCTTAACATTATCAGCTGAAATATAAATGACATTCCCTAAACCATTACCATTAATAATGGTTGTATTTTTATCCTCACCGATTAATTCTATAGATTTTCTTATTATAATATTTTCAAAATAAGTACCATTGCTTACAAAAATGATATCATTAACAGAGGCTAAATCAATTGCCGCCTGAATTGACGAATAATTACCTTTTCCCTTAATTGAAACAAAATAATTTTTTTTATCATTATGACCATTTGAGTCATTAGGTTGACCATTTGACTCTTTAGGATTAGATAAAAAATATACAGATATTGAAGCGACTACTATAATAAATATTATAGTTATTATAGCGATGGTGGTCTTTGATATAACTCTTTTAGTTTTATTTTCTTGTCTTTTATTATGTGAAGTTTCCAAGGGTTTTATTTCTGCATCATCCATTATTTTATTGTGAGCATATTTCATATGATGTGCAAGATTCTGCTGTTTAACCTTGGTTTTACACTCAGGACAATTCACCCAGGTATCTTCCTC
This sequence comes from Thermoplasmatota archaeon, assembly GCA_022866015.1. Classification (GTDB taxonomy): domain Archaea; phylum Thermoplasmatota; class E2; order DHVEG-1; family DHVEG-1; genus PFL35. The sequence goes on along the minus strand of JALHTX010000280.1, from coordinate 1,085 downwards.
TAATTTTTTACTCAATTTTAGTCACCTTATCTGGATTTATTTTATTTTTTTTCTTTAAACTTGTAATAACGTATTATCAATAATATTCCTGCTGAAAATAAAAGTATAATAAATTCAAAACCAGGTGTCTGATTATCCTCAGGGTCAATTATATTTTCATCAGAATTATTAAACATATAAAAATAACTAGTATTATACTTGTACCTTGTCCCATTGCTCAGTATTTCCAGATGATATTTTATTTCAGTTGCATCACTGTGTGAAAGTTTAAATGTTCCCTCGTAAAAATCCATACAGCAACTGTAAGTATAATTCAAAGAAATGTTATAGGTTTCAGGGAAGCTTAAATTATCCATACATTCCTGGGCTATAAATCGTATTTCATCTACAATGCTTGTGCTACTGTTGTTAAGCCCAGCAATGATAGTAACATTTTCAAGTGGTATAGGTGGGGATGGAATAGGATTTATATCTAATACAACAGGTTTTGCATTACAGGAATCGACAACAGTTATCATAATCATTATAAAAAAAATAAGAATTATTATTCCTAATCTTTTTCGTATATAGTTTACCAGAACTTAATCCCCCAGAATCTAATTGCCATAATGACTCCGATAACGATGATAATGACCCCAAAGATACGCTGCATCCATTTCCCAGCAGCTACATACTTATTACCAAGTTTACCCCTTATGCTACTGGTAACAGTACATAACGGTATTATTGGTACACCATGACCTAGACCAAAGACAAACAAGAGAAGTCCGCCCATAACAATTGATATTTGTTGTGTTAGAGTAATAACAAACACTGGCATCATAAGCGACAAAGCACAAGGAGCCCAACCTATTGAAAAAAGTATACCTAAAAAGAATGCTCCAAGATAAATAGATTTTTTACTCAGTTTAAAAAATATACCTTGCCCCTTCTCAATAAAACTTAAACTTGTTCCTTTATCAGATTTCTTCTTAAAGATCTCACTAAACGGTTTGAAGATGTTGATACCTAGAATAATAAGAATAACACCTGCGATAAGGAAAAACACAGCTGATGCTTGGATAAAGGCACCTAGGGATGATATT